>CALVRP010000057.1 GCA_944358665.1 uncultured Bacilli bacterium | reverse complement strand
CTGATGGCAAAATATGGGTTCATACCGGTGACATTGGTCACATGACTGAAAAAGGTATTGTTTATATTGATGGCCGAATCAAAAGAATCATTAACCGTGGCGGTATGAAAATATTCCCAGCTGACGTGGAAAATGTTTTAATTACGCACCCAGCAGTAGAGGCCTGCTCAGTTGTTGGGTTAGTTCATAAAGATCAAAGACATGTCCCTATAGCTAATGTTAAATTAAAAGAGGGCTATGAGTTAGATGTAGAATTAAAATATCAGCTACAAGATTTATGTATGGATAATTTATTCGATTATGCCTTACCATATGAATATGTCGAAATATCTGAAATGCCATTTACTTCTATCGGTAAAGTAGATTACCGTACTTTAGAAGAGTTAGATTATGAACAATTAGCTCCTACTGACGATGAGCTTTTACGTAATGAATACGAAAGAGAAAAAGGAATGTCAAAAAAATTAATAAGACAATAAAGTATTGTCTTTTTTTTTATGGTTGTGATATAATTATCTTAAGATAGGAGGTATTTTTATGAGCTCAGTTCCTTTTTCGGTTCCTTTTTCGATTGCATGTTTGTTATTCACGATTGTTCTTTTATTCTCATATTTTTCAAAAAATCGAGTTAATTATATTGAAAATAAAATATTTTCTTTTTTACTAATATTTACATTCATTGGTTTAGCTTGTGAAATTACTAGTTATGTTTTGACTGTTTGTGAAGTATCTTTGGATTCATTTTTATACTATATTGTTACTAAAACGATGATGCTTTATTATGCAACCTGGACAACAGCTTTCTTATTTTACGTGTATGTAATTGGGTTGAAGGATCGTACTAAAATTAATAATACATTCGTTAAAACTATAGGTTTCTTATATGTTATAGCTGTAATTTTAATTGCCCTTTTACCGGTTGGACATGTTGTGAATAATGATACTGTTTTCCCAGAGGGAATCTCTGTTAATATTTGTTATTTCTATTTTACAATTTGCCTGCTAGTTATGTTAGTACTTTTAATTAAAAACTTTAGAAATTTAAAAAATAAACAATATATTCCAGTTCTGGCTTTACTTGTATTAGGTACTATTGTTGTTATTATTCAAAGTATCTATCCAGAAATAATGCTTTTAACCTGTTCGGAAGCTGTAATAACTTTTATAATGTATTTCAGTATAGAAAATCCGGATTTATTAATGGTTGAAGAATTAAATCGAAATAAAGATTTACTAGAAAAGACAAATATGGCTTCTTCAAATTTTATGTTTAAACTTACTAACGAGTCTCGTCAATACTTAAAACAAATCCTTTCAATTAGTGAAAAGTCACTTGAAGAAAGAAATGCTGAAAAACTACATGAAAACATACGAAATATATATGAAAAATCAAAAGAAGCAGAAAATGCATTAAATAATATTATTGATGTTTCTGCTATTGATGTAAAAAACATTAAAATTGGCAACGAAGAATATAATTTTGCCCAATTAGTTGAGCAAATAAAATTACAATTTTCAGAGAATCTGAAATCTAACGTTAATTTTAATGTGAATATCGCGCAAAACATACCTGAAAAGCTGTATGGTGATTCAATTAGATTAAAGCAGATAATATATGCTTTATTATCGAATGCTTTTAATACCACTGAAAAAGGTTTTGTTAATCTTGATATTAGTACGATAATTAAATATGATGTTTGCCGTTTAATTATTTCCGTGGAAGATTCAAATGTTAATAGTGATTTAACGCAAGTTAATGATATTTTGAGTTTGGATGACAATATTAGCGAAGAAGAGTTAAGACATATAAATGAATTAGATATTAATTTAAAATTAATGAAAAAATTAGTAAAATTATTAGGCGGTACTTTATTGGTTACTAACGATCATGGTATGAAAATTACTATAGTATTAGATCAAGTTATCGCTGATAAAGGAAATGCTGCTTTGGAAAATAAAATAGCCAGTTATAATCAAAGTTTAAATGTTAAAAACATACTAGTTGTTGATGATGACTTAAATGAGTTAAATCAACTTGAATCATATTTTAATGAAGAAAATATTAATGGCCTTTACACAGTTTATGGTGATGAATGTATTCGTCGTATTACTATTGGTCAAAAATTTAATATTATTATTTTAGACGATGAGATGAATGGAGTTAACGCTATTAATATTCTGCAAAAATTAAAAGAAAATAAAAAATTTAAAACCCCAGTAATAATAATGCTAGAAGAGAAGAAGCTTTCTATTAGTAAACATTATTTAAATGAAGGTTTTACAGATTTTATTGATAAATCTAGATTAGATGCTGAAATTAAAAGAGTAGTAAATAATTATTTAAATTAATTTACTACTCTTTTATATATAAATATAGTGGAACTACAATCTAATATGCTAGGGTGTCTTAAATTATTAAGTAGTAATTTTAGTTAAAATCTGATATAATATCATAAGGTGAGTTTAATGAAGAAAATTATTTTACCAATAATTATTTGCGTTGTAATTGATAGAATAATAAAAATTTTATGTTTAAATAATTTAAATATTAGTGAAAGTATTCCGGTAATTCAAAATTTTTTTGCTATTACTTTAGTTACGAACACTGGAGCCGCTTTTAGTATTTTGAGCTCTAGTACGTTGTTTTTAATTATTTTATCAATCATTATTATTGGTATTATATATTTTTTCTTTATTAAAAGCCAAAATTTAAGTAACTTTATGCAAATTATTTATGGAATATTGCTAGGTGGCATTATTGGTAATTTAATTGATCGTATTATTTATGGCTATGTTATCGATTATTTAAACTTCAATATTTTCGGCTATAACTTTCCAGTATTTAATTTTGCTGACATATGCATCGTAATATCGATATTTATAATTATAATTGAAATTTTAAAAGGTGATAA
>CALVRP010000056.1 GCA_944358665.1 uncultured Bacilli bacterium | reverse complement strand
AACTAAAAAAATAATATATAATGAGTATGTATGCAAAATGGAGGTAAATTATGGATTTACAGTTTAATAGTGCTGAAGAACTCTTTGAAAGGTTAAAGCCAGCTTTAAAATCTAAAGTATATGAACTAAAAAAACAAGGTTATCGATATTTAGAGATTGAAGATGTTTGGAATTATTTAAAAGAAGTAAAATGGAAAGGGAGCATTAATTTATCTTTAAATCAAATGGTTAGTGATATCTTTAGTAGTGATAATGCTTTGATTGATGATTATTTTAAAGATAAATTAAACGAGAAGAAAAGAAAGTTGTATTTTGAAAGTTAGGAGTGAAAATATGAAAAAATTATGGTCCAGAATATTATTGTTATTAGTTGTTTTAGCATGCGCAATAATTATTTTAATTCCTGTATTAAAAGAAATAAAATTAGGCCTTGATCTTCAAGGTGGTTTTGAAGTTTTATATGATATCGAACCTATTGAAGAGGGAGAAAAAGTCGATGATGATATGGTTAATGCCACTTATAAAACATTAACCAAAAGAATTGATGTTTTAGGTGTTTTAGAACCAACTATTAGCATCGAAGGAGATAAAATTAGAGTACAGTTAGCTGGGGTTGATAATGCCGATGAAGCTAGAGAGGTTTTAAGTCAAACCGCTAGTTTGACCTTCCGTGATACCGACGATAATTTGCTTATGACTAGCGATGTTTTAACTAGTGGAGGAGCTAAGGTTAGTCAAGATGAGTCTGGTAATCCTGTTGTTTCTTTAAGTGTTAAAGATCGTGATGAATTTTATGAACAAACAAAAAAAGTAAGTGAAATGGATGATAATCGAATTGTTATTTGGCTTGACTTCGATCCAATGACTGATTCATTTAGCAGTGAAGAAGCATCTTGTGGAAGTCTTAATGATTCGCGTTGTTTATCAGTAGCGTCTGTTTCTCAAGGATTTAGTAGTGATGTTATTATTCAAGGAAATTTTGAACAAGAAGAAGTTGAAAATCTTGTTGATTTAATTAACTCTGGTAGTATGCCAGCAAAACTTGTAGAAGTATCTTCTAAAAGTGTTGAAGCTTCATTTGGAGCAAATTCTTTAGAAAAAACAGTAACAGCAGGGGTTGTTGGTATTGCTTTCATTTGCTTATTTTTGATTGTAATTTATAGAGTAGCTGGATTGTTAGCCAGTGCAGGTATTATTATTTATTCTGCGCTTACATTCTTTATATTCTGGCTTATCAACGGCACACTGACACTTCCAGGAATTGCGGCTGTTATTATCGGTATTGGTATGGCTGTTGATTCAAATGTTATAAGTTTTTCACGAATCAAAGAAGAATTATATAAGGGAAAAAGTGTTACTAATGCCTTTAAACAGGGGAATAAAACATCTTTTACTACAATATTAGATGCGAATATTACAACGTTAATTGTCGCAATAATTCTATTTATCTTTGGTGAAAGTAGTGTTAAAGGATTTGCAACAATGCTTATTATTAGTGTTTTCTCAACAATGCTTATTATGGTGTTCTTTACAAGATGGATTATGAAAAAATTTATTGAAACAAAATTTTTCGAAGACAAACCAAAATTACTTATTGGGGTTAATCCTAAAGATATTCCAAATGTTGACAAAGGTGAAAAACGAACTAAATATTTTTATCAAAATGTTGATTTTGTTAGTAAAAGAAAGATATTCTTATCTATTGCTGCAATTGTTGCCGTAGTTGGCCTTATATTCTTAGGTACAAAAGGGCTTAACTTAGGAGTTGACTTTAGAGGTGGTACGGCCGTAACTATTCAAACTGGAGAAAAATTAAAAGAAAGTACAGTTACAAAAGATATTGAGAGTCTTGGTTATGAATCATATAATTTTGAAGCTCAAAATAATGATACTTATACGGTTAGAATAGATGATACGTTAAATAAAGAGGAATCTAACGAAGTAAAAGATTACTTTAATGACAAGTATGATGCTTCAACAGATATCGGTGTTATTAGCGATGTTGTGAAAGATGAGTTAATTCAAAATGCAATTATATCATTAATTTTAGCATCATTGGCGATTGTAATTTATATTTCTCTTAGATTTAAATTCAGCTATGGTGTAAGCTGTATAGCAGCTTTACTTCTTAATGTTTTAGTTACTGTTGCATTATTCTGTATTTTCAGATTTGAAGTTTCAACAATCTTTATTGCGGCGATTCTTTCAATTATTGGTTATTCGGTAAACGATATTATCATTACCTTTGATAGGATTAGAGAAAATGTTTCTAAAAAGAAGAAAATCAAAAATTCTGATGAATACAATGATATTGTTAATACAAGTTTAAGAGAAGTGTTTAACCGTAGTGTTATTACTAATATAACAACCTTAATTCCGGTTATAGCTTTAATATTCTTAGGGGCACATGATATTATTAACTTTAATATAGCTTTATTATTTGGTATTATAGTTGGTACTTTATCTTCAATATTTATGGCTAGTCAATTATGGCTAGAAATAGAAAAAAGGAACATCAAAAAGGGTAAAAAGGATAAAAAAATGTGGTATGAAGCCGAAGATGAAATTGATGAATTAAATGTTAAAGGCATAAACTCTTAAGAGAAGGTGATTAAATGAGCAAGCTTCCTAAATGTTATACATTTGAGGATTTTTGGAAAAGAGTAACAACATATATTACTGATTCTAAGGATTTAGAGTTGATTAAAAAAGCATACGATTATGCAAATAAAAAATTATTTGGTAAGAAAAGATTAAATGGCGATGATGCGATTGTTCATCCGCTGGCTACAGCTTATATTTTAACAAGTATTAATGCCGATCCTGAAACTTTAAGTGCAGCTTTACTTAGTGACATAATAAATGAAGAAGAAGCTAATGATTTGGAAAAAGAATTTGGCAAAGAAGTTATGAGTTTAGTTTTGGGAGTTAGTAAAATAAATAAATTATCTTTTAATAGTGAAAATGAAGTGGCAATTAAAAATCAACAAAAAATATTAGTTGGTTTAACTGAAGATGTTAGAGTTATTATTATCAAACTAGCTTGTCGTCTTCATAATATGCAAACACTATTTGTGTTAGATGAAAAGAAGCAAAAACGTAAGGCTAAAGAAACATTGGAAATTTTAACACCGATTGCTCATAGATTAGGTATTAACACTATTAAAACGCAGTTAGAAGAGTATTCACTTCGTTATTTAAACCCTGACGTTTATTATAGTATTGTTGAAAAATTAAACGCAACCAAAACTGAACGTGATGCTAGCGTAGCAAAAATGATTGAAAGTGTTTCTGATCTGTTAAATAAGCATGGAATTAAACATGAGATTAAAGGCAGATCTAAAAGTATTTATAGTATTTATAAAAAACTTGATAAAGGAAAACGTTTTAGTGAAATTTATGATCTTTTAGCTTTGCGTGTGTTTGTTGATACGGAGCAAGATTGCTATCAAGCTTTAGGCATTATTCATTCTAAGTTTAAACCAAAACCTAATCGTTTTAAGGATTATATTGCGATGCCAAAAACTAATATGTATCAATCTTTACATACAACAGTTTTTGGCGTTGATGGACAACTTTTTGAAATTCAAATTAGAACTTATGAAATGGATAAAATAGCTGAATATGGTATTGCATCTCATTGGTCTTATAAAGAAGCTGGTTCTGTAAAAGCTTCTATGCAAAATGAAATGGAACAAAAATTGCAATTTTTCCGTTCAATTATGGAATTAAAAGCTGGTGAGGAAAATGCTGAAGACTTTGTAAAATCAGTTAAAGAAGATGTTTTAAATACGACGATTTATGTCTTTACCCCAGCTGGTGATGTTATCGAATTACCTAAAGGGGCTACACCGATTGATTTCGCTTATAAAGTTCATACTGGTGTTGGTAATACAATGACTGGGGCTTTGGTAAATTCTTCGATGGTTCCTTTAGATTATGAGCTAGAGGATAATGATATTGTTAAGGTTATAACTAATAAAAATGCTAGTCCTAGTTATGAATGGCTTAAAATTGTAAAAACTAATCAGGCTCGTAATAAGATTAAAAATTTCTTATCTAAATCGGATAAGGAAGAAAATATTAAAAAAGGAGAAGACCTATTCCATAAAGAGTTAAAGAAACATAAAATTAATATAAACGATTTTATGGAAGAAGAATTCTTAAGTGAAGCTTTAAAGAACTTAAAGTTAAATTCTTTAAATGAACTTTATGCGAATATTGGTAACGGTAATATGACAGCCGCGACAGCTTATTCTACTATTTATGAAAGACAAACTAAAGAAGAAAAATTGTTTGAACAAGCTAAAAAAGCTGGGAAGAAAACTACAAATAGTGATAATTTGGTTAATGTATCTGATATTCCAAATATGAAGATTAATTTGGCGGCTTGTTGTAATCCTGTTCCTGGTGATAGAATTACTGGCTATATTACTAAAGGTAATGGTGTTAGTGTTCACCGCATGGTTTGTCCAAATATTGCTGATGGTGAAGAAAGATTAACACCTGTTAATTGGAATACGGATAGTGCTAAACTACCAACCGTTATTTTAGTTCATACTAATCAAAAAGATAATATTTTAGTTGATATAATTTCCTTGGCGGCAAATAATGATATTGGTGTTCAAAAAGTTATTAACCATAATACCGATAATATGGGATCTATTGAACTTACAGTTGTTGTAAAAAATAAAGAACATTTATTTAAATTTATAAATGCTTTAAAAATGAATAGTAATATTATTGATGTTCAAAGGCTAATAAAATGAGATTACTTGTTCAAAGAAGTTTAGTTTCTAAGGTAGAAGTAGGGGCTAAAACAACTGGTTCTATAGATAAAGGGTTAGTTTTATTAGTTGGTTTTACCCATGGTGATAATGAAGATGATATTAATCGTTTAGTCAAAAAAGTTCTTAATTTACGAATTTTTGATGATGAAAATGGTGTTATGAATAAATCTGTTTTAGATGTTAATGGGCAAATATTAAGTATTTCTCAGTTTACTTTATATGCCGATAGTAAAAAAGGAAACCGTCCTAGTTATGTTAATGCTTTAGGTAGTGAGGAAGCTAAAAAGTTATATGAATTATTTAATGAAAAATTAAAAGAACATCTTAAAGTGGAAACGGGAATCTTTGGAGCGGAAATGAAAGTGTCAATAACTAATGATGGACCGGTAACCATTTTACTTGAAAGCGAGTAATGTATAGTATTTGTATATAGTTTAAAAAAGGCTAGTAAAATTAGCTTTTTTTTGTGTTTTATGATATTATATATTCAGAAAAGAGGTATTAAAATGAATGATATGTCGAGAAGAGATTTTTTTAAATTGTTATTAGCTGGCGGAGCTACATTAGTTAGTGGTTCTATTGTTGCAGAAGGGGCTTTAGAATTGGTTCGTAATTCTAATGATGGCGAAAAGAAAGTAAATGTAACTCCACAAATGTTATCTTCATTTAATTTATATGTTTATGATGAAGATATTACAAATAAAATACCGGCTTCAACTCCTGACCCATTATATGGTACCAATGACTTGGATGACGGTCTTTATGTTAGAGCTAGCCGTATCAGAGAAACTAGTGAAGGTTATTATCAACTTGAACATTTAGACGCTTTAAATCGCTCAGAGTTTTTAGTATATCAAGGTAGTGAAATTATTAAAGCTGAAGATGGTTCGCTTTTGATGAAATCTGAAACATATACTTCTTTAGAAGCAGCCTTAGCTGCTTTGCCTGAAGAATCATATGACTTATTAGGGATTATTGTTGATAGATATGGCGAAAAAGAAAGCTATACACCCGAAGAGGTTTCAAGTGCTATTATGGATTGTAATAAAGAATTTACTAATAGTACCTCTAAAACGGTTTGATTAAATAGATAATACGAAACACAGATAAAACTGTGTTTTTTTGTCATTTAAAATTAGTGATTATTTCTTTTTTTAATTCATTAAATAGTATATAGGAATTAAAATTACTTAAAATATTTAATGGAAAAGAAAGTAGGGAGTCTAATGATAAAACAGAGGTTAGATTATAAATTAATAAATATATTACTTATTGTTTTGATGATATATTTAGTATACCAAACTCATGACTTTTGGCTTGGCTTATTTGATGTTATTATCGATATTTTATTTCCATTTATAGTAGCTTTTGCGATTAGCTATGCTTTGTATCCTATTTTGAAAAATTTAATGGATCATAATATTCCTAAAGGTTTTGCGGTATTTATTATTATTTTTTTAATATTAGCAATTATAATATTTTTGCTTATTTTAATAATTCCGACAATTTTTAGCCAAATTGGAGATATTTTAGGAAGTATTATTTCATTTTTTAAAAAGCTTAGTTTAGATTATAATATTAATCTTTATGGAGGGGAAGAAACTCTTAATAAAACATTTAATGATATATTGGCTAAAATAAGTGAAAATATTTCTGATGGGGCGATGAATGCAATTAGTATTTCTATAGGCTATATTACTAAATTATTTATTATTTTAGCGGCTTCCATTTATTTTTTAATAGATATGGATAAAATAAGATTGGAAATTAAAATGTTATTAAAAAGAAAAAGTAAAAAACTATATCGTTATATAATAATTTTAGATGATGAAATGACTAAATATTTAGGTGGCTTTTTAAAAATAGCGATTATATCTTTTTTTGAATACTTAATTATTTATTTTATAATTGGCCATCCTAATTATTTAATGCTTGGAGCATTAGCTAGTATTGGTAATTTAGTTCCGTATTTTGGTGGTATTTTTACGAATATTATTGCCGCAGTAACGGCTTTAGCTGTTAGCGATGAATTATTTATAAAAACATTGATAGTTTTAATTGTTTTTTCAATGATTGATGGATATATAATAAATCCTCATGTTTTTGGTAAAACTAATAAACTGCATCCATTAGCGGTTATAATAGCGGTTTTTGCTGGTGGTATTTTATTTGGTACTATTGGAATTATTATTTCTTTACCAGTAGCTATTATGTTAATTGCTACTTATAAATATTTTAAAGCTGATATTAATAAAATAGGGCGAAAAAAGAGCAAAATAAGGAAAAAATATGTCAAATAATTGTATGAATATTTAAATAACAGTATTTTGTTTGCTTTTTGCTTTT
>CALVRP010000055.1 GCA_944358665.1 uncultured Bacilli bacterium | reverse complement strand
AATTCTTGCTAAATATGGAATATCTTCTCCAGTGAGTTTTCCAGGATAACCTTTTCCATCAAACCTTTCATGATGATGCTTTACAATTGGAATAATATCTTTAAAAACCTCTGCATTGCATAAAATATGAGCACCAATAGAAGGATGATTTTTAATTTCAGAATATTCGTCATCAGTTAATTTTGAGTCCTTTAAAAGAATACTATCTGGAATACCAATTTTTCCAATGTCATGGAACAAACCACCTACTTGCAAGGTTTTAATATCTTTTTCTGGCAATCCCAACTGTTTACCAATTAAAACAGAAAATTCAGATACTCTATCAGAATGACCTCTGGTATAAGGATCTTTGGCTTCGACTGTGTAACGTAAAGTTTGAATACTATCTAAATAAGCCTTTTCCAATTTATCATAAGTATGAGATAATTCCTTATTAATTCTTTTTATTTCATTCATTTGAGCAATGGATTTAATGCCAGATTCAATTAACAATAATAGCTGATCAAATTTATCACTCTTTTCACAATACCCTTGAATATCTAACTTTCTAATAGTCTCCAAAGGTGGCGCCAAGTCTTTATGACCAGTAAGTAACAAAATATATAATTCTTTGTTGAACTTTCGAATTTCTCCTACCACTTTATCACCATGAATAGGAGTCATGATAAAGTCAAGAATCATTAAGTCAAAATGTTCATTTTTAACACGTTCTATTGCCTCCATAGGATCGGTTACACCTGTAAAGTCATAACCAGATCTTTTTAAAAAGATAGATAAAGAATCAACAACTCCTTCTTCATCGTCTACTGCGATAATTTTGTATCCGTTATTAATGGAACTTTGTATACGTTTTCTCACAATATCACCTTCTATTTATAGGATATCATTATTATATGTGCATTTTGGCAGAAAAGCAAGTAAAACAAGCAAAAAAAGTACCAAACGGTAAATATTAATTACCCCTAATTCATTATAAATAGAATTAGGGGTATAAATTAGTTTATTGGTAAAATGATATTAAATACAGTACCTTTTCCTTTTTTACTTTCGAATGTAATAGTTCCATTAAAATGTGCTCGAATAGTAGAATATGACATAAATAAACCTAAACCAGTTCCATTTTTACCTTTTGTTGTAACCATTTCTTTAAATAATTTAGATTTTACTTCCCTAGAAAGACCAGGCCCATAATCTTTAACAGAAATAACAATATTATTTTTCTTTCTGGAAATGGTTAAATCTATGCTTTTATTTGGTTCACCATTATATGCTTGAATACTATTAGATATCATATTATTAACAACTTGTACTAAGCTAACAATGTTTCCATGTAAAATTGTATGTGGATTAGTTTTTATATTAACATTTAATGTGACAAGTGCATTTTTTAGCTCATGTTTCATTAATATATCTATTCTTTTAACTAATTCTTCTAAATCAAAGCTAATTATCTGTTCCTCAGATAATGTAACTGCCTGCCCTTTAACAGTTGTGATAATGTCAGACATATATTCAGTATAGGATTTAACTTTTTCAACCCAATCATACATGTCTTTTGCAATGGCATGGTGGTCTTCTGGAGTAATATCTGGGTCACCTATAGAGGCATCATATTCTTTAATTAAATCAATCAGTCCCTCAGAAGCACCTGCAATAGACATAATTGGTGTTTTTAAATTGTGAGCAATACCACCAATTAATTGTCCGAGAGAAGCTAAACGTTCTCTTTCCATTAGCATATCTTGATTATTATGTAATTGGGTGATGTAACTTTGCGTTAAATCTTGAATATTGTTAAAAGCGATTGTCAGATCACCAATTTCATCATTTGAATAAACAGACAGCTTAGTCCTCATATAACTATCATCTGCATTTTTAGAGATATTGGATAAATTATTAACAACAACTTTTAAATTATTTCCGTAATCTATAGCCATCATAATAATGAAAAATAAATTAACAACTATAATGATACCGAACAAAGGAACAATAGACAATAGGGTATCATTAGTAAGTGAAGAATAACGTATACCTAATATCCAATCTTCACTATTAATATTTTCTCTTACAAAAGCACCTTGGGTAGGGTTACCATAGTATTCATATGTATGACCACCATGTTTTTCTTCAAAATCGAAAATATATGTCTTAAAAAAGTCAGACAAATTATCTTCAGAATAATAAGTATTACCCTTGGCATCTAATATAAATATAGAATCGTTAGGTGATTTTAAATCTATTGTCTGTAAAAGAGATTTTGCCTCATCAACAGATGAAACCTCTTTTCCTTCAAAAGTATTTACTAAAGCTTGCTTATAATAATCAAATAGAGAGTCTCCTTTTATGGTAGTAAGCTGTGAATACAAAATCAGAAAAGCAAATATAATCGTAAAAAATAGCAAAGGGATGAATTGCAACAATATCTGATTTTTAACGTTCACCCTAATACCATAAGTAGCATTAGTAATTTGAATCTTTTTTAGAATGTTTTCAAAAAGAAAACAACTAAAAGAATAAATTAACAAAGCAAGTAAAGACGTCATCGAAAATAGTACAAAAGTAGTTTTTAAAGAAAAGTCAAATTCACCAGTAATAAGTATTAGTGCCACGAATATAAAAATAGGTGGCAATATAAAAACTACTAATAACATAACCAAAGGAAAATTAAAACAAGTTTTAATAATGGATACTAAACTTTTGTTATGTTCTATATCATAATTCGTAATATTCTCAATTTTATTAATTTTCCTAAAAAATAGGGGCAAAATTAGCAAAAATATGATAATAACAAAGCATACCACAGCTAAATATTGTACATTATAGTGCCATATATTTACTTTTAATTGGAAATCAGTATTAACAGAATCAGGTGGATAGTTAAGCAAATTAGGAATTAAAGGATAAAATATTAATCCTACAATTAACAATCCAAGAATACATGCTAATGTTAATTTCATATTCAGGGATAAATTACTAAAAAATTTAATCTTCATTTTATAGTCTCCTTATTATATATTCTAAATATTCTTTTGTAATTAGAGGCCAAGAAAAATGTAATTTTTCTAAAACTTGGGCAGTAATAGTATTAGAACAAGTAAAGTTAATAAAAGAGAAATTATTATTTTTAAATTGTTCTACAAATCCAGGATTATTATTTCTAGCATCAGCTAAAATTTTAGCCACATGATCTCCAAATTCTTTATCATTTAAATATTTTAAAGTGATTCCATTTTCTTTAAAGATATCAGCTATGAGTGCCATGGAAATATAATGCTCATTAAACAAATGGAATACATTAATATTATAGTCTAGCACATTTTTAGTAGATAGCTTAACAATAGCGTTTGCACATAAATCTACAGGGGTAAATTCTAACTGATAATCCTTTAAAGATGTTGGTAATGCCGCTAAGTTTTTAATGGTACGTAACTTATTTAAAAATCCATTTTCAAAAGAATTGTATTGGAACTTATAGTCAGAAAATCTATTAGTTAGATTACCAATTCTATAAATATTAGCAACAAGACCATTTTCCAAAGATTTATATATTTCTTCTTCTGCCATAAACTTAGTTTTTACATAAATGTTTTCCATATAGTTTTGCTTTATATAAAATTTATTTTCATCAAAAACACCGTCAAAGTGAACAGGAACCAAACCAAATCCGGAAACGGTTATGGTTGAGATATGGTTTAGCACCAAATTAAAGTCTAGGCAAAATCTAATAATATTATCTGTTGCTTGTATATTGATTTTCTCAGCTATGTAATAATTACCATAATGTCTTGTGTCAGCAGCACAGTGTATTACACTTGAAATATGGTTACCAAGTTCAAAATAGGCTTCTTTAGACAAGCCAAAATATTGATTTGTGATAGTTGAATCAATAATCATTATTCTTTTGTCAATGAAATCAA
>CALVRP010000054.1 GCA_944358665.1 uncultured Bacilli bacterium | reverse complement strand
ATTCCATTTATCATTGGTATTTCTTATGCAATAAGAATAGAACAAATCGCGGGTTATTATGAATGTGATAATTGCCATTATAAATATGTGCCAACTTATAAAAGTGTGTTATTTGCTATGCATTCTGGTAGAACAAGATATATGAGATGTCCTAAATGTGAGAAAAAGACTTGGCATAGAAAAATAATAAGCAAATAATTGAGGAAAAAGTTATTTATGAGATTGTCTTTATTGATAATCTCATTTTTATATAAAATATGTAGTTACAGAATTAAAAAATTATACACAAGTTAATGGAAATAATACTAAAAATACCGAATATATGGCAAATGAAAATTATTATAATTATATTCGTGATGTACAAAATAGATTAGAAGATATTTATATAGAAAGTGATCAAACTAAAGGTAAATATGGAAGATAATAGACCTTAATTTAGTGCTTTATAAGTATTTATTAGGAAATTTATTAGGAAATTTGCTAGGAAAAATTTTAAATGTATACTATAATTAATTTAAGAAAATTGAAGATACTATAATGCTTGGTGTAATCGAAGATAGTAGAAATGAATTTAAAATTAAATTACTTAATGATTTATAAAAACAGTTATAGGTTTTCTTAATAGTAAAGATGAAGCTATTATAATAGATGATACCACGAATGTATTTAAAAAACTATTGATAAACGGATAAAAAAGATCTGCATGGCAATACGAATTAAAGGAGGAAGTTATGAATACAGAAACAAGAGAGTATAACGTTTATATTGATGAAAGTGGAGATGAAGGGATAAAAAAAGGATCAAAATATTTTATTTTAACCGCTATAATTGTAAACAAAGAGGAAGATTTAGTAATTGCTAAAAACATAGATATTATTAAACAAAATTTAGAAATTAATATAAAAAATCAACTTCATTGGAAATTATTAAAGGGACGTCCAAATAAAATAATGATTATGGAAACAATTAGTAAATTAAATATTAAAATTATTAATGTTGTAATAAATACTAAAAGTATTCTATTAATACCCTCTAATAACATTTATAATTTTTTTAGTGGATATTTATATGAAAGAATTTGTTGGTATATGAATGATGTAAATGGTATTGCTAATATAAATATAAGTGCTAGAGGTAATTTATCAAAGAAAAATTTAAGCTCTTATTTAAATAGTAAAAATCATAAAAAATTTAATATTGATGTTTCAAAAATTAATTCTATTAAAATAATTCCTAATGAAAGAAAACGCCTACTTCAATTAGCAGATTGTTGTTGCAGTGCTCTTTTTCAGGCATTAAAATATCATGATGATAATCACTTTGAATATGTATCAATTAAACAAAATAAAATTTATATAAAAAATGATAACTTATTAAGTTATGGTTTAAAGCTTGTACCAAGTAATAGTAAATCACATGAAGTTTTTGATCTAATTAACTATATGAAAGCAAAGAAAAAGTGAGCTTTCCCCCGACTAAAGGACCCCACAAGGCACGCTTGCTGGTATGTATTAAACACACCCTTTAGTGTCTCGGCGAACTACTCACTCACTGACTAAATAATACCATAAAATGCATTATTTGTCAATAATAGTATATGTGAATTTTATGTGATTATACAAACAAACCGTACTTCTAGTAATGTTTATTTATCAAATACTAAAACTTATTATTCTCAAAGAAAAATAGTAATTTCAAATAAATTTCTTACTGACAAATATTACTAAGAAAGATAAAAGCCGGAGTAATTTTCAGAGTAAAAAAAGAAAAAAGCCTTATATATCAAGGCTTCTAAAACATTATTTGGAGCGAATAACATACAAGTTATGAACTTCGTTCTCTTTCTATAAATATTATAAATAAATTATTGTCGAATTTCAATTGAAATATATATTTTTTTTAATATTTAGTGTATAATAATACTAACATTTTATCGGTATGGAGGTTTTTTTGATGAAAGTATTATTATTTACTCATAAGAGTGATATAGATGGTATGGGCAATGCAGTTTTAGCTAAATTGGCATTTGAAAATGTAAATTATGTGTTATGCGAGACATTTGATCTTCAAAATGAAATTTCTAAATTTTACGAAGATGGAAGTATTTATAATTATGATATGATTTTTATTACAGATTTATGGTTAGAAGAACCTACTTTAACTAAGATTGCAAAAGATAAAAAGTTACAAGGAAAGTTCTTTGTTTTTGATCATCATAAATCAGCATTAGAAGGAGATTTTAATAAATATGATTTTACTACTATTAGGATTTTTGATGAAAAAGGTTTATGTAGTGGTACAAGTCTATTTTATGAATATTTAACAGAACAAGGATTTTTACCTAAAGAAGAAAACGCTATTCAAGAATTTTCTGAATTAACTAGAAAGTATGATACCTGGGAATGGAAAACTAAATATAGTGATGAAATTCCTCATGAACTAACTTTATTATTCGACTCAGTTGGTTGTGATGGATATATAAAATTAATGATTGAAAAGTTACAAGAAAAATCTTCTAACTTTGAATTTAACGAATTGGAGAAAATGTTGATTGCAAATAAAAGGCAACAAGTATTAGAAAAATTAAAAAACTATGCTAGTAAAGT
>CALVRP010000053.1 GCA_944358665.1 uncultured Bacilli bacterium | reverse complement strand
CAAGTTTAAAATAATTTCGTTGCTGTAATTTAGTTAAAGATGTTTTTTCATCATATGACAGAACCATGCCTAAGAAATCTTGATTAGTTACTTCCAATCTTCCATTGTAATACTGGACAGTTTCATCATAAATGCCATTAAAAAATTGTGGTATATTATCTCTATTAGCACACCTTCTTAGTGTCCCTGCATCCTGTAAATTATATTCATAATTTTCTTTATTGTGATAAAAATCATCAATTATTTTTCGGTAAATTTTGACAACTGTTGCAATATAATAACTAGAACGCATTCTTCCTTCTATTTTTAAACTATGGACACCTATTTCCATCAAATCAGGAATATACTGGGCTAGTGATAAATCTTTAGTACAAAAAGTAAATGGTTTTTCACCTTTTAAAGCTTTACCTTCTTCTAAAAGATCAAAATCCCAGCGACATATTTGACTACATCCACCACGATTAGAATCTCTTTTAGTTAAATAATTGGAAAGAACACATCGTCCACTATAGGAAGCACACATCGCACCATGAATAAAAACTTCTAACTCTATGTTAGTATTATTCTTAATATCTGTTATATCTTCTTTAGTACATTCTCTAGCCAAGACAACTCTTTCAGCACCCATTTCTTCCCAAAAATTAACTGATTCTTTATTTATCGTTGAAGCTTGCGTAGAAATATGGATAGCTAAATCTGTTTTTTCTTTAGCTATTTTTACAATAGTCGGATCACTAACAATAATTGCATCAACGCCTATTTCATCAAGTTTTTTTAAATAATCTTCTATTGTTTCTAGCTCAATATTATGAAGCGCAATATTTACTGTGACATATACTTTTTTATGCATTTTATGAGCAAATAATGTACCTTTTTTTATTTCATCTAAAGTAAAATTATCAGCATTGGCTCTTAAATTAAATTCGCCACCAATATATACTGCATCTGCGCCATACAAAAGTGCTATTTTCAGCCTATTAAAATCGCCGGCTGGAGCTAATAATTCTGGTTTCTTCATTTTTTCTTCACCTTATAAATCGTTTCTTTATATAAAAATCCTGTTTCTTTTTTATATTCATTATTTATAAAAACTTTTTCCATATCGTCAATTAAATAAGAATTAAATACTAAATATTTAACATTAAATTTTTCTGAAGTTGCATTCAAAACATAATCCGAGTAAACAGTTGTTCCTTCTTCTTTGTCGACAATTGGATAACTTTTCTCTTCTTTAAATATTTTTTTATCTTTGTTTTTATCTTTTATATGAAAGTATTTTAAATAATTATTTACTAAATGTCTACGAGACGTAAACATTGGTTGATAGCCAAAAACATTTACAAATAATTCAGCTTTCGCCTGCCCACTTATTTCATCAATTTCTTTTTTTGTAAGTTCAGATGAAAGATAAGCATATTTTACACCTTTATCATACCAGAAATTGATAGTTTTCCAGTTTGTGGTTAAATGTTCTTGACTCCAAACTAAATCTGTTTTTAATTTATGTTTGTTTTTTAAAGTTAACACCGCGATATCATAAAAGAAAATACCTTTTATTTTTAGGGGTTCAAGTTCTAATAATAATCTTTCTAAAGACTCTAGTTCATTATCATGAATATTTTTATTAACCATAACAAACACTTCTTTACCAAGAAGTTGAATTTCTTTTATTTCCTCTATTGTAAAGGTATTTTGATAATTAATACTAAAATCTCTTACAGGCAAAATATAAGCGTCAACATATTTAATAAGATCTTTAGTTTCTTTTACACTTTTTACAATCACCGCATTCATAAACTCATCTCCCAACATTTTTCTCACCATATTTTAGCAAACTATTATATTATAGTCAATAAACCTTTTTCTTTATAAATGATTATTTTTATTAAGTTCGCTGTACATTAAAATGAAATAAAAAACGGAATTATTCCGTTTTCTTCGTATTACTTTTTTTAGTTGTTGTTTTTTTTGTTGTTTTACTTGATGCTGATTTACTAGTTCTTTTTTTAGAAGTTTTATTAGCTGCTGGTTTTTTTTCTTCTTTTTCCATTTCTAAAACTTCTTCATCCTTTAGTGGCTTAGTATAACTATATCTTTCTTTAATTTTATCATAAAATTTAACAAGTGTTACCATCATATATGGAATTAACCATAAATATAAAATACAGAAAGTAAATAGTCCTAAGAAAAACCAGCCAACGAAACTTAAACAAAGCATTATATATTCAGCACGATATCCATCAAGCATATCAAAACTTTCTACAATGATATCCCCTATTTTCGCTTCAGGCTTATCATTTAAAATAAAATATACTTGTGAAAATGATACTACTAAATAAATAATAAATGCTAAAATCACTACTGATAACACTGATCCAGTAATTACCAAGATAGCATATGGTAAGAAACTAATGTTACCAGCATTTAATAAAACTGTCGATAATGATTTATAAGCTATAGCTAATAGTAGTATTAAAAAACCAATAACTAAAGCAACTATAAGTCCAATAATTAAATATTTTAATCCTAAATGTGTATGCTGGAACAAATTATCAACTTCAACTTTTTTACCACGAGCTACCTTCATTACTGAATCAATAAAGCCCATTCCAAATAAGATTAAAGCCACAATAACAAATAAACTAGATAAATAATTAACATTAAAAAGTAAATCTAAAATATAGCCAACAGTTCCAATTATTACAAACACAAGAAGGCTAAGTATTAAAGGAGTAAATTTTCCCTTTAAAGATTTTTTTGCTTGATTTTTTAATTTAACCCTTTCCATTCTTCTACTTCCCTCCTATAATAAGTATATCATAACTATGACAATTTTTAACATTTTATTTACACTTTTTTTATTTTTTATTTTGCGTCATACCAATTTGCACCATAATTTATATCAACTCTAAGTGGTACTTCTAGTTTATAAACATTTTCCATAACATCTTTAACTATAGCAATTAAAGTCTCAAGTTCATCTTTATAAACGTCAAAAATTAATTCATCATGAACTTGCAAAATCATTTTACTCTTTAAATTATTTTCTTTTAAAGCATTAAATACTTTAACCATTGCAAGTTTAATTATATCCGCACTGGTTCCTTGTATTGGCGTATTTAAAGCAATCCTTTCTCCACTTTGTCTAATAGTATATACAGTATTACTTAACTCAGGTATATTTCTTTTTCGATTAAAAAGTGTGTGAACATAACCTTGTTCTTTTGCAGTTTTAACAATATTATCCATATAATCTTTTATACCAGGATAAGTATATAAGTAGGTATCAATAAATTCTTTAGCTTCTTTAGGCCGAATATTTAAATTCTGCGCAAGGCCAAAACTACTTATACCATAAATAATTCCAAAATTAACGGCTTTAGCTATTCTTCGCATATTAGATGTAACTTGGTCTTGTGGAACATGAAAAATATCGCTAGCTGTTTTGGCATGAATATCTTTTCCATCATTAAACGCTTTTTCTAAAGCTGGAACATCAGCAATATGCGCTAAAATACGAAGCTCAATCTGCGAATAATCAGCACTAAGAATATAGTCACCCGCTGGAACAAAGGCTTTTCTGATCTCTCTACCATGTCCTTCTTTAATTGGAATATTTTGTAAATTGGGTTCAACTGAAGAAAGTCTTCCCGTTCTAGTATAATTTTGAGTGTAGCTCGTATGAATACGATTATCTTTTATATAATTTAATAACCCCACCGCATAATTACTATATGTTTTAGATAAGGTTCGATAATCTAAAATCAAATTAATAATCGGATGAACATCTTTTAATTTGTTTAAAACTTCAGCAGAAGTAGAATAACCACTAGCTGTTTTTTTACTGTGTGGTAAATTTAATTTTTCAAATAAAATATTAGATAATTGTAAAGGCGATGAAATGTTAAATTCTTCACCAGCATAATTATAAATATCTTTTGTTAATAATTCTAATTTCAATTTTATTTTTTCACTTATTTCTAATAAAATGTCTTTATTTACACAAACTCCAGTATATTCCATGTCTGCTAATACTGGGACAAGTGGCATTTCAATTTCTGTAAATAATTCATACATATTTTCATCTTTAATGCGTTTCATTAAGAACTCTTTTGTTTCGTAAATAAATTTAGCTTTCATAGTCACATTTTCCGCAATAACTTTAATTTCAGGAGCCTGTAATTTTTTATTTTTACCATAAACAGTTTCATAAAAAGGAATACTATAACCTAATTCACCAGCTAAATAGGCAATATCATCTTTGACATTATAATCGAGTAAACTAGAAGCGACAAAAGAGTCGAAAACTACATTTTGAATATTAATACCTTGATACTTTAAAGAAGCAATTAACTTCTTTAAATCGTAAGTATATTTTATATTCCCGGTTAAAAATTTAGGATTTTGTTTTAAAACATCTAATGGAATATATATACTGTTTTCATTATTATAAACACCCATACCTAAAACTTCGGCAGTATGGTAATTAGTTCCTAAAACTTCTAAATAAATCGCACAGTCTCCACTTATATTAATCTCATTTATATTATTGATTATTTTAACTTCTAATTTTTCTTCTCTTTTTTGTTTTTTCTTTAAAAATGAATAAAACTCTAAATCCTCATATAATTTATTTAATTCATCTAAATTTTCGCCTAAATATTTAGTATCTTCTAATTGAATTTCTAGTGGTACATCAGTTACAATAGTGGCCAGATCATAACTCATATAAGCATTATCTTTGTCATTGATTAACTTTTCTTGTAACTTTCCTTTTATTTTATCTATATTTTCGTATATACCATCTAAGGTTTTATATTCATGAAGAAGTTTTAAAGCTGTTTTTTCTCCCACACCTTTAACACCTGGAATATTATCACTACTATCACCCATTAAAGCTTTGAGATCAATAATATTAATTGGCTGGATCCCATAATCATCTCTAAACGTTTCTAAATTATAACGAATGTAATCTTTTTGCTTTAATAATTTAATATCAACGTCCTCATTAATTAATTGTAATAAATCTTTATCGCTACTAACAATTAAACCTTTATAATCATTATGATCACAATACTTACTAAATGTTCCAATTATATCATCCGCTTCAAAATTATCTATTTCATAATATTTTATTCCCATTGCCGTTAAGAGCTTTTTAGCGACTGGAAATTGAATTTTAAGTTCATTTGGAGTTTCTACTCTACCGTCTTTATAGCTTTCATATTTATCATGTCTAAAAGTTTTACCTTTATCAAAAGCTACAATAATATACTGTGGGGCCTCCTCTTTTATTATTT
>CALVRP010000052.1 GCA_944358665.1 uncultured Bacilli bacterium | reverse complement strand
TAATCACCATTAATATAAACTTCATCTTCACTTATCTTATTATCAAAATCAATATTTTTTTCTTTAAACATTAAATGAAAATGGTCAGATACATCCTCCAAAAGTAAATTAATATCAATAATTTCTTTTTTTATTTTAATTTTGTTCATAGCTAGAAAATCTTCTAATAAATATAATGTTCTGGAAATTTCTTCCTTCATAATCGGAATATATTTTTCTGCATGTTTTTTATTATTAACGTCAAACATATCTAAATATCCTTTGCAGACTGCAATCGGATTTTTAATCTCATGAGTAATTTGAAATAAACTATTTTTTATTTGTTTTTCATGTTCTAATTCTTTATTTGACATATGGAGTTTCAATAAAACTTCAGCTCTATCTATTATATAAATAAATAGATTGGTAATTAAATATACACAAAAACTAACAAAAACAACTTCATATAAACTAACAAAATAATTGCTAGATATTGTTATAAAAGTAATTAGAAGTATTAGTAAAGTATGTATTAAAGTTATAATAATATTTATTTTAAATATATCTTTTGTTTTTAAGTAAATAAAATAGTAAAAAAGATAAGCTAAAACAAATATAATTAAAAAAGCATCATAAAATACATAATAATAACTAATACTAATTACACTAGAAATTATAATACCCAGTATTGATTTTTTGTAAAAACCCATAATTAAAGCTAAATTGACTAACATCAAAGGAATATTATCAAATATCAGAACATTAAATTTAAACATAATATATAACACTGAAAATATAGTTAAAATAATAGCTAGATTATTTTCTCTTTGATTATAAGTTTTCTTATAACAAATATAAACTAAATAAACAAAAATCGGAAACGCTATATGCATTAAATTTAATAGTAAAACATTCAAGATATCCATTTTTTTCACCTCTGGTAAAATTATAATAAATATCCTTTGTCAAATTTTGTCGAAAAATGAAATTTAGTGTAAAAAAAAGTAGATTTCTCTACTTCAACTGGTCAATATGTTTTTTTAACTGTTTTGCTTCATCACCTAAAATAATTTTAAGTTGATTATCAATTTCAACAATACCTTGAGCCCCCATTTTCTGGATAGCTTCTTTATTAACTAAATCAATATTATGAAGATTTACTACAAATCTTGAAGCATTTACTTGATAATCAATAATATTAGCTTTTCCGCCCAAACATTCAACTAATTTATTAGCATCCATTTTAGAATCCATCTTCTTAGCCTTCATAATTGCTATCGCAATGATTACTAATATTATTATAATTATTATATATTGCCAAATCATCTACATCACCTATACCATTATACTATATTTTTAAAAATTTTAAAACTTTTTTAACAGATAATTGTATATTTATAACTTTTAGTGTATTATATTTATTGGTGATACTTATGAAGAAAATATCGAAATACAAAATTGATAAATCGATTTTGCTACCGCTGATTTTATTTGCCATAATAAGTGTCTTTACTTTATATGGTACCAGTAGTATTATTTCTGATGAAATGGGAAACTTACCACTTAAACAAACAATTTGGTATATTTGTGGGTTTGTACTTGCTTACCTAGTAATGACCGTTGGTAATACCTTTATTTACCGAATTGTTTGGTTTTTATACGGTGTTGGAATCGTCTCCTTAATTGGTCTATTTTTCTTCGGAACATCCATAAACGATGCTACCTGTTGGTATCAAATAGAAGGAATCGGAACAATTCAGCCAAGTGAATTTATGAAAATTATTTTAATTATTACTAATGCCACTTTAATCGCTAGGTTCAATGAAAATTTTCCAAACCCAACGATAAGAGAAGAATTCTTTTTCTTAATTAAAATTATGTTAGTCGTTTTAGTACCAAGCATTTTAACATTTTTACAACCCGATACTGGAATTGTGTTAATTTATTTATTAATCACTCTAGTAATGTTATTTGTATCTGGTATTAGATATCGTTGGTTTGCGATTATGTTTGGTATTTTAGGTATTCTTGTTGCTTTTGTCTTAATAATTTATTTTATAAGTCAAGACTTATTTGTTAATATATTTGGAACTAGTTTCTTTCTTAGAGTAGATAGATTATTAGATTGGTCAAATCAAAGTGGCTATCAACTAGAAAACAGTTTAAGTGCGATTGGCTCCGCTGGGTTGTTTGGACACGGGCCAATGACTAATCCAATTTACTTCCCGGAAGCACAAACTGACTTTATATTTGCAGCTTTTGCTAGTCACTTTGGTTTTATCGGCTGTATTTTGCTTCTTTCATTAATTGCTTTCTTTGATATTAGATTAATTACCTTAGCGTTAAAAACTAATAGCCTTACTAATAAATACATCTTAGCCGGAGTCGTTGGTATGCTTATCTACCAGCAAGTTCAAAACATCGGTATGACTTTTGGATTAATGCCAATAACCGGTATTACCTTGCCATTTATCAGTTATGGTGGATCAAGTTTACTTAGTTATATGTTAGCCATGGGAATCGTCTTTAATATATCAAATGAAAATATTCGTTATACAAATAAATCAGGAATTTAATCCTGATTTTTTATTTGCTTTCTCTTTTAATCTTTGAAATTCTTTAATTAAATACTATTAAAACTGTAAAGTTATAAAATTACTATAAAGAATTTTATAATTTTGGTAATTATATATTAATGAAATTAATAAATTCAAGTAATTTTCTCTAAAGACTTCCATTTTTTGCAAAAATGTAAAGCATGAAAAAAGCACGGCCTACCTGAGACGGGAAATGGTAAGCCGTGCTATATTAATCAGCTGGAACGAACTGAAACTTTTGTGAATCACTTTGATTACATATATATGTTTGAACATTCGTCGCGTTTCCTGTGCTACCACCTTGAACATTTAAACAGGTTCCAGTTATATTTTTAATGTAATAATAATCTTCTTCAGCTTTTTCTATAGTCCAAAAGCCGCCATTATTTTTTTGTCCACTAAAAATAACAACATCCGCACCAGAAGATGAACTATTTCCAAATACCCATAAAAATCTATTAGAAGTATGATGAACTCTAAAGGTATAATAAGCTTGTCCATCTATTATTTCATATATGTGTGGACTCCATTTTGCATTTTTACTAGTAGTTTTATACATAACAACGTCAGATTCCAATGCTGTAGCGGCATTATAAACAGTAACATTAAAACCACTTAACAATTTTGATGCCGATATGAATTTCAATGTAGTTTCATCATAAGAAAAATTACTATTATTGTCATTTATACTGACATTAGTTTTACCAGCCGTATTCCTTAATAATGGAGTAGCAATATTATCCCTAAGTTTACTTATGGTGTTATCAGTAGCAGTATTATTATTAACAGTTCCTCCATCAAATGAAAATGATGTTCCATTATCCAGATATATACCACCACCAAGTTCTCCAGTATTATTTGTAATTTTCCCTCCGCTAAGGTTAATTACGCCAACACTATAAATTGCGCCACCAATTCCTGGTGTTGAATTTTCAGAAATAAGGCCGCCATTTATATTTAAAGTACCATTAGTTTCAACGTGAATTGC
>CALVRP010000051.1 GCA_944358665.1 uncultured Bacilli bacterium | reverse complement strand
ATTTATTTCACCAATCTTTGGTATTCAAGGAAACAGTAGTTCTTATCCAAGTGTTAAAAAAGTGGAAAGAGAAAAAAGAGAAAATAAACATGAATATGAAACAGATGAAAATACGCAATTTTTAAATTCTTTAAAAGAATTTCGTGAAAATTTATAAGCCCCCAATGTGAGGCTTTTTTATTTAAGGAGGTAAATTATGACTTATAAAATATATACTTTTGGTTGTAAAGTAAATGAATATGAGAGCGAGGTTATCGGTGAACTTTTAGAAAATCACGGATTTACATACGGAGAGAATCCAGACATATGTATTGTAAATACTTGTACAGTAACTAATAAAGCCGATAGTAAGTCACGCAAATTATTAAGAAGTATTCGTCGAAATAATCCGAAAGCTTTAATTATTGCCATGGGTTGTTTGGTTCAAAATTCTAAAGATGATTTAACGCAGTTAGAATATGATATTGCTATTGGTAATCAAGATAAAACTAAGATAATTGATTATATTAAGGATTATAATCAAAAAATGGCTTATTTAAAAGATATGAATAAAGCATCATTCGAAAATATGAATTTAAATAATTTTCAAAGAACTAGAGCATACATTAAAATTCAAGACGGTTGTGATAATTATTGTTCTTATTGTATTATTCCTTTTGTAAGAGGTCATGTTAGATGTAAAAAGAAAGAAGATGTCTTAAACGAGGCTAAAAGATTGATTAAACATGGTCATAAAGAAATTGTCCTAACAGGTATTCATACTGGCAATTATCATGACAATAATTATGATTTTGCTGATTTGCTTAATGATTTAACTAAGTTAGATGGTCTTAAACGCCTTAGAATTTCTTCAGTAGAGATTACAGAATTAGGTGATAAATTTTTAGATGTTTTAAAAAACAGTAAAATACTTGTAAATCATATGCATATACCACTCCAGTCAGGTAGTGATGAAATATTAAAGAAAATGAATAGAAAATACGATAAAAAGTATTATATTAATAAAATTAATAAAATTAGAGAAATTAGGCCGGATATTTCTATTACTACTGATGTAATTGTTGGGTTTCCAACTGAAACCGATGAACATTTTAATGAAACGCTTAAAACAATTAAAAAAGTTAATTTTACGAAAATTCATGTTTTCCCATACTCTGATAGAGAGGGGACTAAAGCTAGTAGAATGGATGGCCATGTTTCAGAAAGTGTAAAAAAACAAAGAGTGAAAACTTTATTAAATATTTCTAAAGACTTAGAAATAAATTATATGGCTAAATTTTTAAATAAAAAATTAACATTTATTCCAGAAATTTATAAAGACGGATATTTAATGGGACATACTGAAAATTTTTTACCTATTAAAGTTCCTTCAAATAAAGATCTAACAGGAAAATTAGTGAATGTATCTTTAGAAAAAATAAATTATCCGTATATTGAAAGTAAAGTTTTAGAAGAAGAAACCGTATAAAACCAAAAGAAATTGACAGTTTCCTTAAATATAGTATAATATGAATAAAGGAGGAATAGTATGAACGAACATCGATTACCAAGACATAAATATGGAGATGCTTTAATTACACCAAGTCCAACAATGGCTTATAAAGAACAACAATTTAAAAATCAAATTAGTCAAAATCACCAAGAAACTAAAGAACAAACCCGAAGAATTGAAGAAGATATTAGAAGAAAAGCTGATGCCCGTGGCCAAACAGAGAAAAATAATATTCCTTTAGTTGATATAAATAAGGAAAATAGAAGAAAAATAAAATTTGAAGATAATGATACCCGTACTAATGTCCGTTATACAGAAAGAGGTACAAAAAATCCAAAACAAATGAAAATAAAAAAAAGAAATAGACTTTTAAGAGTATTTTTTAGCGTAGCTTTAGTGACTTCTATGGCTGGTGGTTTTGCTGTAACTATACAAAAACAAGCTAATTATGTACCAGAATCTAGTTATGGGCAGATTTATAATGATCCTAATGGTTTTACTAGATTTTCAAATGAACAAGATTTGATAGATTATTGTAATACTAATAACTATGATATAACTTCTTTAGTTTATAATATTGATAGTGCTGGTACGGTTTCAGTTGGTAATTCTTCTTTTGTTCAAAACACCGAGAATATGGAAGGTTCTTCAGTTGAGCAAACGCCAACAGAAGCTAGTGAGGGAGAAATATATAATGATCCAGCCGGTTATACCACTTTTGATAATGAGCAAGAATTAATAGTTTACTGTGAAATGAATAATATTGATTACCACTCATTAAAATATAATTTTGATAGTGCTGGTAAAGTAACCGTCGGTAATACATCTTTGGGGTTAACGGATACTAATCAAAATGAACGAACAATATAAAAGCCTAGTAAAGTGGCTTTTTTTTTGATATAATTTTAATGGTGATAATATGGAAGGATACATCAAAGGAACTTACAGGCGAAGCATTTTTGAATCTAATAAAGGTTATACAATTGGTCTTTTTAAGGTAATTGAATCTGATATTGAGGAGATGCAAGAGCATATTAATAAAATAATTACTTTTACTGGCTACTTTTATGACTTAAATGGAGAAGACACTTATATTTTTCATGGGAAAACAGTTAATCATCCAAGATATGGTTTTCAATTTGAGACAGAAAGTTATGAAAAAGTAAAACCGACCGATAAAGAAGGCATTGTTGTTTTTTTATCTAGCAGTTTATTTCCGGGGATTGGCGAAAAACTTGCAAAGTCTATTGTTGATACTTTAGGTGAAAATGTTTTAGATGAAATTTTAAAAGATAAAGCTTGTTTAAATTTAGTGCCTAAACTTACTGAAAAAAAAGCAAATACTATTTATAATACTTTACTTAAATATAATGGTAGTCATGATATAATGGTTAAACTTACCGATATTGGTTTTACGATGAAAGATGCTATTAATATTTATAACGAATATCAACTGAATACTTTAGATGTTTTAGAAAATAATATATATAGCTTTGCTAGTATTAATGAAATATCTTTTCCAAAAATTGATTTAATTGCTAAAAACTTAGATTATGATAGTTCCGACATCAGAAGATTAAAGCCCGCGGTTTTATACATCATGAACGAACTTACTTATAAAAATGGCGATGTTTATTTATCACGAGAGAATATTATTAGTTTTACTAACCGTTTTTTATCTTTAGAACTTACTGAAGAGTATGAAGATGTTTTTTATGAACTTGCTAATGACGAAGAAATTGTTATCGAAGAAGATCGATATTATCTAAAAGATTTATATGACGCCGAAGAGAATATTGCTACTACACTTTATAATTTAGCCAGTAAAGATGTTAAATTTGATAAAAAAATTGATGAGCTTATCGATTATTTGGAAAAAGAAAATAACATAATTTATAACGATAATCAAAAAGAAGCTATTCGAAAAGCTCTTAATAGTAATATTTTAATTATAACAGGTGGCCCTGGAACTGGTAAAACAACAATTATTAAAGCCATTTGCCGGATATATGAGATTATGGGGAATTATAAACATGGTGAGTTTATCAATCGTCTCGCATTACTTGCTCCAACTGGAAGAGCTAGTAAAAGAATGAGTGAATCGACTTCTTTACCTGCGTCAACTATTCATAGATTTTTAAAATGGAATAAAGATGCCAATGAATTTTTAGTTAATGAATATAATAAAGATTACAGTAAATTAATTATTGTAGATGAAGCTAGTATGATTGATATTAGTCTATTTAATAGTTTATTAAAAGGGCTTACAGATAATATTAAATTAATTCTAGTTGGTGACTATAATCAACTTCCTAGTGTTGGACCAGGACAACTTTTGAAAGATTTAATTGAAAGTGAAATGATTGATACTGTTTATTTAAATCATTTATATCGTCAAGATGAAAATTCTTATATTAACTCTTTAGCTTTAGAAATTAGAGATGGCGCTATTAGTGAAAATTTTAGAGAAACTAAAAGTGACTACACCTTTTTAGAGTGTACGCCAGCTAGTTTAAAAGAAAATTTAAAACATTTATGTAATCAAATCATTAATAAAGGTTATGATTATAAGAGAGTTCAGTTATTGGCTCCAATGTATAAGGGGGAAAATGGTATTGATGCTTTAAATCAAAGCCTACAAGAAGTTTTTAATCCTAAAGAGGAAAATAAAAGAGAAGTCAAAGTGGGCGATGTTATATACAGAGAAAATGATAAAGTCCTGCAGCTTGTGAATATGCCGGAGGAAAATATCTATAATGGTGATATTGGTGTTATTAAATATATAAAATATGCCGGTACGAGTAAAAGTGGTAAAAATGAAGTTTATATTGATTTTGATGGCAATGTTGTTAAATATACACCAAAAGATTTGGTAAAAATAAAACATGGTTTTATTATTAGTATTCATAAAAGTCAAGGCAGTGAGTTTGAACTTGTTATTATTCCAATTGTTAATGCTTATAAAAGAATGTTGTATAAAAAACTTATTTATACAGCTGTGACAAGAGCAAAAAGAAAATTAATATTAATTGGCCAGCCTGAAGCTTTTGTTTCTAGTGTCCGTAATAATAATGAATATCAAAGAAATTCCAGCTTGTTAGAAAAAATAAAGTATAAAATGTTAAATAATGGTTAATATATGAATGTATGCGAGAAGCATACCATCAATTTTCTAGCAAGAGGTGATAGAATGAAAATGAGAGATATGGCCATGATATTGGTTGGTAGTATGGCTACAATTGCTTACCAAAAATATAATAAACCAGTTATGAAAGCCATGAAAAAAACTTTTGATGAAAATGTAAGAAATGCAAAAGAAAAGTTAGAAGATATGATGTAAAAAACTCTCCTTTAGGGGAGTTTTATGATATAATAATAAAAGGTGATGCAAATGGTTTTGGTTAGTGATTTTGATAAAACATTGTATGATAAAAATTATGAGAACAACATTAAAGCGGTAAATGATTTTATTAAAAAAGGTAATATTTTTATAATTATGACTGGTAGAAGCATTTCGTGGTTGAAAGAAAAATTAAATCCTAATCTAAACTTTTCTTATGTTATTTGTAATGATGGAGGAATGATTTTTGACCATGATTTTAATTTAATATATCGAAAAGATATTTCTAAAGAGTGTATTGAACCGATATTTATGACTTTAAAAAAATCAGTTTATGTTGGTAATCCTTTAATAGATTTAGGGTATGGCTATCGTAATGATGTGTGCAAAGAGGCTAACGCAATTATTGCTAGAGTTGTTTCTGATGAGGAAACTTCATTTATTATGAATGAGCTATTAAAAGAATATCCCAACGTAACGGCTTATATGAGTGATAGTTGGATTAACTTCGCTGATAAAACAGTTAATAAAATTAATGCAATTAAATGGCTTGGCAAAAAAATAAAAGTAAAACCAAGACATATGTATATTATTGGTGATAATATTAATGATATTAAAATGTGTAAACTCGGCAAAGGCTTTGCCATGGAAAATGGTCATGAAGAATTAAAAAGAGTTTGCCGGGGTACTGTTAAGAGTGTAGAGGAGTTAATTAATAGTTTATGAAAGTATTATCCATAAGACAACCATGGGCTTCTTTAATTGCTTACGGTTATAAAGAATATGAATTTAGAACTTGGAAAACAAAATATCGTGGCGAATTTTTAATTCATGCATCTAAAATGGTAGAAAAAGAAAACATGGATAGATTTAAACATTTAAATATTCTGTTTGAAACCGGCGCAATTATTGCTAAAGGTTATATTGATGACTGTGTACTAGCAAAAGATGTGGAGGAAGAACTTATTAAGAAAGATTCTCTGGTATATGGCCAAAGTAGAAATATGGAAGGTTATGCCTTTCACATTAAAAATATAGAATTAGTAAAACCAATTAAAACAAATGGAAAACTTGGCTTTTGGGAATATAAAGAGGAGGAATCATAAAAAATTATGATTTTTTTTAAAATAAAAAAGGGTTTTTTAATTTTTTCTCATATGATATATATAGAGGCTACCTATGGCGTTTGTCTGTTAAGGGGGTTAAGGTAGCCTCTTTTTTGTATTTTTATTTAGAATTTAAACATAATAATATTGGTGATAACAATGAAAAATATATTAATAACAGGGGCAAGGAGTGGGATTATAAATAAAGTTTGTGATAAATTAATAGATAAAAATTATTTTCTTTATATTACAGTTCATACGAACAGTGAGCTTAAAATAGTGGAGAAAAAATATAAAAAATATAATAATGTTAAATGTTTAAAATTAGATATTACAAATATTGAAGATAGAAAACAATTAGAAAACATAGATATTGATATTTTAATAAGTAATGCTGCAATCGCTGAAAGTGGCTCTATTAGTGAAATAGATATGAATAAAGTTAGAAATAATTTTGAGGTTAACGTCTTTTCTAATTTTGAAATTGTTCAAATAGTATTAAAAAATATGATTAAAAAAGGAAAAGGCAAAGTTATTATTATGGCCTCACTAGCTGGAATTATTCCTATTCCTTTTTTAGGCAGTTATTGTGCGACTAAAGCTAGTATTATAAAACTTTCAGAATGTTTAAATTTAGAATTAAAATTACTTGATAGTAATATTAATGTTAGTATTATAAAACCGGGTCTTTATAAAACAGGATTTAATAAACTTGCATTTGATAAAAAATACGACTGGATGGACACTGATTCTTATTTTAAATATCATCTTGATTTAATCAGAAAAAGTGAAAATATTTTTTTGACTTTATTTGAAAAGAATAATTTAAATTCAATTGTTAGAAAAATTGTGAAAGCTGTAGATAGTAATAATCCACGCCTATTTTATAGTGCGCCTTTTAGCCAATCAGTATTTGCAAAAATAATTTCTTTATTTTATTAGTTTTAATGTTAGTGATAAGGTAAGATTTGACAAAAATAAAAAAATATGTATAATAATCCCTGTATTTAAAACAAAGGGGGATTTAGAGTATGGAAAATTTAAAAATTATGGATAAATTTTGGGAAAATAAGAAGAAACTCACTGCCTTAGGCTTAGGTTTTGTGTTAGCAACAACATGTCTTACTGGTTGTGTTTCAGAAAATATTACTAATGATGCTACAGCTTTATATGATGTCATTTCTCAAGAGGAAAATGAAAATTGGGTTCCACAAGAGCTTGATGTGCCTGGTGAAGATTTTAAGTTAATTGCAGAATATTCGTGTGATGAAAATAGTCAAAAATCATGGACTATAACAGCCGATAAAACATTGTATATTACAGCTTATACAAAGGGACTACCTGAAAATACTCGAGTATGGATAGATAACGTTCATATTGATACTTCTATTATTTCAAGTTATGAAGAGATGAATGGTATTATGCAAGATACAATGGATGATCGTATTCATAATAGTCAAATGATGGGTTTTCCAATATCTGATGATACTAAATATTATGGAGTAAATGCCATTGAAGGTAGTAATGAGACTTTCATTAATGGTTCATTTTATGGATTTTATGGCTATGCTAGCGGAAATATAGAACAAGAACGCTATACAGAAGAAGATTATTTAGAGGCGGGCGTTTATGCTAATAAAATATCGGCTGTATATGATTTATTAATTCAAGATGCTGACGATTTAGAACCAAGAAGTGTTTCCGTTTCTTCTGATATAGTTGTCTTAGCTTCTAATCAAATAACTAAAGTATCAACTGATGGTTCCGGAGAAATTTCTGAAGTTAAAGTCTATGAATATGATCGTTTAGGTCATGAAAGTGAAGTCGCTAGTTATTCTAAAGAAGAGTATGAACAAGCGGTTGAGGAAGGAAAAATTTTAAAGAAGACATTATAAAAACCTGATTTAATCAGGTTGTTTTTTATATACTTTGGCAATAGCTTCAGCTATTTTAATGCCATCAATAGCACTAGTGGTGATACCACCAGCATATCCGGAACCTTCACCACAAGGATAAATTCCTTTTATATTAGATTGATAGTTTTCATCGCGAATAATTCTAATAGGGGAAGAGGTTCTAGTTTCGGGTGCGACAATAATTACATCATCTGCTGAAAAACCTTTAATTTTTTTATCAAAATCTTCAATACCTTCAATTAAGGATTCACAAATATAATCTGGTAATATTTTATTTATATCTGCAAAAGCATATTTTCCTTTAAAGACAGGTTTAATATTTCCAAATTCAGTAGATACTTTTTTTTCTTTAAAATCTTTATATAATTGAACAGGAATAAGGCCATTCGTAATATTATAAGCCTTTTTCTCAATTGTCCTTTGAAATTTAATGCCATCTAAAGGATTATTACCAAAATCATTATTATCTACAGTTACGACAATTGCACTATTAGCGTTTTCTTCGTCTCTTTTATGATTACTCATACCATTAATAACAATTTTTTCTTTTTCGCTAGAAGCATTCACAACAAAACCGCCAGGACACATACAAAATGAATAAACACCGCGATTTCCAGCTTTATGCGTTAGTTTATAACTGGCGGGTGGTAATCCTGTAATATTTCCGTATTGATTTTTATCAATCATTTCTTGTTTGTGTGAAATACGTATACCAATGGCAAATGGTTTGTTTTCAACTTTTAAATAATTACTTAGCATTTTAAATGTATCTCTAGCACTATGACCGGTAGCTAAAACTAGAGTTTCACAAGGAATTTTTTTATTGTTATTAACAATGATACCATTTAAAACGTTATCTTTAATAATTAAGTCAGTAAGAGTAGTATTATAATGAAATTCACCGCCCATATTGATAATTTTCTCTCGCATATTAATAATAACTTTTCTTAAAACATCAGTTCCGATATGCGGTCCTTTGACATACAAAATATCAGGATTAGCTCCGCAAGAGACAAAAGTTTCAAATACTTTTTTTGTTCGGCCAAATTTATCTTTAACTAGAGTATTTAACTTGCCATCAGAAAATGTTCCAGCACCACCTTCACCAAACTGAACATTAGAGTTTTCATTTAGAATACCTTTTTCCCAAAAGTCATTAACTGTTTGAACTCTACTTTCAATTTTTTCACCACGTTCAATAATAAGCGGTTTATAACCGTTTTCCGCAAGAACATAAGCACAGAATAAACCAGCAGGCCCAGAACCGACAATAACTGGTCTACTTGTCATTACCTTATTACCATAAATTTCAAAATGATAACTTTCATCTGGTGCTTTTAAAATATCTTTGTTTTTAATTTTATTTAATATTTTATTTTCAGCTTTAACCGAGACATCGATTTCATAAACATAATGAATGTTATCTTTTTTTCTAGCATCTAGTGATTGTTTATTAATTTTATAATTAAGAAGTTCATTATCATTTATTTTTAAAATATTTATTATTTTATTTTTGATATCTTTTTCACTATGATTTAATTTAAGTTTAATTTGTCTTATTCTAATCATTATTATCACCTTTAATACTTTTTCCGGCAATCATTCCAGTTATAAAAGCAAAACCTAAATTATAACCACCACAGTCACCATCAACATCTAATATTTCGCCAGCAAAATATAAACCTTTTATCTTATTAGATTCCATCGTTTTAGGATTTATTTCCGTAAGGGGAATACCACCAGTTGTTACTTGAGCTTTATCAAATGTACTAGTCCCAGTAATATTAATTTTAAAGTTTGTAATATTATTAACTAGTAGTTTTTTATTACTTTCGTTAATATTTTCCCACATATCATCATTTTTAATATGACTTTTTTCTAAAAGAAGATTAACAAGTTTATAATTTAAAAAGCCTTCTAATATTTGACTAATACTATAGCCTTTCATTTCTTTAGCTTTTTGATTCAAATAATCTTTTAAAGAAGAGTTTAACCATGGTACAAAATTAATTTTAACAATTTCTTTTTTACCTTTGTTTAAGCCAATTGAAGCATATCGACTTATGTTAAAAGTACATATACCACTAATACCATAATCAGTAAGCTGAATTTCTCCAGTTTCTGTGCAAATTCTTTTATCATTTTCATACAGTGAAATAATCACATCAGATCTAATTCCAGCCCATTTTTTAAAGTAATTTCCTTCACCAATTAAACTTGTTAAAGCGGGTAGTGGTTTGCTTATTGTATGGCCAAATGTTTTAGCTAAATTATAACCATTGCCATCAGAGCCTGTTTTACTAGCTGCCATACCACCAGTTGTAATAATGACTTTTTTCGAACGTATATTTTCTTTATTCGGATTTATAATAAAAGTGGAATCTTTAATAATTTCTTCTACAAAGACATTATTAATAATTTCAACGTTTAAAAGTTTAGCTTTTGTTATTAAAGCATTCTTAATACTAATTGCTTGATTAGAGTAGGGGTAGTAATAACCATTTTTAATTTTGTGAACAATACCGATACTATCGAAAAAATCTAAAATTTTATTATCATTTTCCTTAGTTTTTATTTCTTTTAAAATATCAATATCATCAGTATGATAATGATTAAGATTTTGATCACTATTCCAATAATTACATCTACCATTACCAGTTATTAATAGTTTTTTACCGCATTTATCATTTCTTTCTAACAAAGTAACTTTACTATTATTTAAAGCAGCAAATATTGCGGCTACTATTCCGGCGGCACCACCACCAATTATAACTACATCCTTCATAAATTTCACCCACCATCATTATAGCATGAACTAAGAAAAAACTAAAAAAATTATGAAAGCGGTTGTCAAAAGTTATTTTTTTTGTTATAATTAATTCGTTCGTTATTATGGCGAGATAGCTCAGTTGGCTAGAGCATACGGTTCATACCCGTAGGGTCGAGGGTTCGAATCCCCCTCTCGCTACCAATTTTGATTATTTTACTAGGTTTTAATCCTAGTTTTTTATTGGGAATATCTAAATAGGTATTCCCATCTTTTTTATTTTAAGAATAAATGATATAATTATCTAAACAGAACAATAAATAGTAATTTGAAAGTGAGTTGTTGAGATGGAAATATTAGAATATGGTAATCCAAAAAATGATAAAATTATTTTGATTCACGGTTTTCAAAG
>CALVRP010000050.1 GCA_944358665.1 uncultured Bacilli bacterium | reverse complement strand
ATATTGATTTTTCTTTGTAAAAATGGTATTCTTTAATTGTAAGCAACATAGCTTAACAAAATATAGGAGGTATTAAAAAATGACAAAACAAATGTTAGTAAATTATATTGCAGAAGAAACAGGACTTACTAAAGCTGATGCAACTAGAGCTTTAGATGCAATGATGAATGGAATTGTAGAAGGACTAAAATCAGAAGGTAAAGTTGCTTTAACTGGTTTCTGTACTTTCGCTACTCAACATAAAGAAGCTCGTCAAGGACGTAACCCAAGAACTGGTGAAGCTGTAACAATTCCTGCTAGAACTGCTGTTTCTATTAAAGCTGGAGCTAAATTAAAAGACGCTGTAAACTAAGGCTTTAGGGCCTTTTTTTCATGATTGGAGGACTAAAATGTACGATACATCAATTAAGTTAATTAATAAGATTGCAAGTTTTGGGTATCAAGCATATATAGTTGGTGGGTATCCTAGAGATTTATATTTAAAAAGAAGCTCTGGAGATGTTGATATTTGTACTGATGCAAAACCACGGGATATTATGCAAATATTCCCTGAAGTAATCACAACTAATGTTGAATATGGAACAGTTGTTGTTATGTACGAAAAAGTTAGATTTGAGATTACAACATTTCGTAAAGATAATAAATATAGTAACTTTCGTAAACCAATTGATGTGGAATATGTAACAACCTTGGAAGAAGATTTAAAAAGAAGAGATTTTACAATTAATACCTTATGTATTGATAAAAATGGCAATGTTGTTGACTTGTTAAATGCTAAGAGTGACTTAGATAATAAAATTATCAGAATGGTTGGTAATCCCAAGTTAAGACTTAAAGAAGATGTGCTTAGAATTTTAAGAGCTATTAGATTTGCTACTGTTTTAGATTTTGAATTAGAACCGGTATTGAAAGCATATATTAAGAAGTATGGTTATTTATTAAAAAAATTATCAAAAGATCGAAAGAAAAGTGAACTTGATATCATATTTGCTAGTAAAAATAAGGAATATGGTATAAAACTATTAGTAGAATTAAAATTAGCAGATGCACTTGATATTCCAATTTTACCGTGGATAAAAATAACGCCATCTATGGTGGTAACGTGGAGTCAGCTAAATGCTTTAGATAAATATAATTTTAATGCTAATGAAAGAGAAACAATCAAGGCCTTGTTAGAACTTAGAAATAAAAATTTATTAGATTCTTTTGTATTGTATCAGTATGGTTTATATGATTGTACTTTAGCGGCGGAGCTCCAAGGTGTATCTAAAAAGAAAATAAATGAAATTTATGTGGATATGCCAATTCACAGTAGATTAGATATTTCTCTTTCGCCAACAGAAATTTGTACGGTCTTAGAAAAAGCGCCAGGGCCATTTTTAAAAGATATAATTAAAGATTTAGAAGTCAAAATTCTTAATAAATCATTAAAAAACGAAAAGGAAGCAATTGAAAAATACATTACTATTCATTATAAGTAAAACATACCTTTTAATAGGGTGTTTTTTTATGAAGAAAATTATTGTTTTAATAATTATGCTTATGATTGTTTTAGTTCATACTGATATTGATGCTTCTACAGCGAAAAAAATTGATTTAAAAACAAAGGAAGACGAAGTAAATATTGTTTTTTTAAAACTTAGAAATAGTACTTCATTATTAATAGATGAAATAGATCACAGTAAGTTATTTTTCTTAAAATATGAAAATAATAAAGGGGTGGGAAAAGCTTTAGATATTTTTAGTGCCGAACCGGAAATTTTTTGGATGAAAAATAGTAGTGGTTATATTGATAACTTGTATATTCAAAAGTCGAAATATATTTTGATTAAAATTAATGATTATAATTTATGTATAGTTGAAGATGAAAAAGAGGCTAAAGACTGTGATTTTATTTATCTGCTTTCTTTAAATGAAGTATTTACTGTGGATAAAAAAACTACGGCGGTATTTTATGATGAAAATATTCCTGATGATTATTTGTCAGAAATTAATGAATCTTGGATTGAAAGCCATATTGTTAGTTTGGAAAGCTTTACCATTTTGAAATTAAATAAAGAAGAATATACTATTTTAGTAGTACCACTTGCAAACAAATAAGCAAATGTTTATAATATTATTAGGTGAAGTTTATGACTGGCAAAATAATAGAACTTTTAAAAAATAATATTGTTATACCAAAAATCCTTTTGACAAATTATAAAAAATTAAATATTACTAGTAATGAACTGATTTTATTAATATATTTTATAGATAATAATGATTTTGATTTAGAAAAGATTTGCCATGAACTTGAACTTAAAAGTCCAGAGGCATTAAAGTTAATTGATAGTTTATCTAAAAAGGATATTATAAAATTAAAGAAGACTATGAATGATAATATTTGCGGTGAATATGTGTGTTTAGATGAATTATATAATAAGTTATCACTACTTTTGATGAATGAAAAACAAGAGAGTCAAACGACTATTTATGATGAATTTGAAAAAGAATTTGGACGAACATTAAGCCCAATGGAATATGAGATTATTGGAGCTTATCTTGACTCTGGTTTTTCAGAAGAACTTATTCTTGCGGCTTTAAAAGAAGCTGTTTATAATGGTGTTACTAATTTAAGATATATTGATAAAATTTTATATGAATGGAATAAAAAAGGAATAAAAAGTAAAAAAGATTTAAAAAGCAAAAATAAACCAACTGAAAAACCAAAGAAGGAAGTATTTGATTATGACTGGCTTAACGAAAACGATTGAAAATTATATGGATGAATTGTTTCCAAATCCAAGGTGTGAACTTAATTATAATAAGGACTATGAATTATTATTGGCAACGATGCTTAGTGCTCAAACAACTGATAAAAGAGTAAACACTGTAACAGCAATTTTATTTACTAAATATCCAAGTGTTAACGATTTAGCAGATGCCGATTTGGAAGATATTATTAACATTATAAAGCCAATTGGAACTTTTAATAAGAAGGCTAAAAATGTTATTTTAATTTGTCAAAGATTATTAGAAGATTATGGTGGAAAAGTTCCTAATAACAGGGAATATTTAGAGAGTTTACCCGGCGTTGGAAGAAAGACAACTAATGTGGTTTTAAGTAATTTATTTAATGAACCTTGTATAGCTGTCGATACCCATGTTTCTAGAGTTAGTATTAGATTGGGACTTGCTGATAATGGTGATACACCATTGATTATTGAAAACAAGTTAACAAATTTATTTGATAATAAGCAATTATGTAAGCTTCATCATCAATTGGTTTTATTTGGTAGGTATTATTGTACAGCTAGGAATCCTAAGTGTGAAAATTGTAAATTAAAAAATATATGTAAAGAAGTTCATTAGTTTTAAAGAATTTTTTTGTTTTTTTTGTTTTTATGATATAATTTAGAAAGATAGGGAGGGGATAGTATTTCATTATTTTTATGTATTGTAGGAGTGCTTGTATATTTTAAAATTCATTCGTTGGTGGGGTTACTTATAATAATTTGCTCATTAGTAATAGGAATTGTTAATTTAAAAAAATTTGGGGGAGTAGTTAATATTTTAGCTATTATTATTTCTATTATTATGATTATTATGTATATTATATTTGCAGTTATGGCTTATAATAGTTCCACTAATATTGTTGATAGTGCCAGAGTAAGCGCGGTAGAAGATAATATGTATTCAATTATTGATCAGGTAGAAAATTATTATCAAACTAACAGTGAAAATCAAAATTTAACTACACCTTATGTGGTAACTTTTAATAACAATGGTAATGATAAAAATATTACATTTAGGTCATTAAGTGTAATACCTATATCAGGTACTGTTACTGTTGATAGTTCAGGGACTGGAACATGTCAAAATGTAATTGCTGAATATAACAATCAAGAATATTTATGCAATTCAAATAATTATTCTGTGGAATGTGAAATATCTAAATAAAAAATGTAATAAAATGATAAATTATTACATTTTTTAATGCCTAAATATATTTATAAATTTTATTCAATTAATATTAGAAAGACAAAAAAGATGCTTTTCAGCATCCTTAACTAACTGTTACAGTTCTTGTTAGGGTATTTATAAGTACCCCTTGATATGTGACTTTATAAGTAATTGTATAAGTATTAGCTTCACTACCAATTGATGAAATACTAGATGTTACGCCAGTTGCATCGACAATAGTAGTTGTGTATTTTACTTCATCAGTAATATCATCACCATCTAATGTGGCTTTAATTGGAGGGTCTTCTTCACTATAAGTTTCTCCAATACTAAGACTTACGGAAGAGCTACCAACTAGGCTAACATTGATATCACTAGCGTCAGCATGGTCATAATCAACTTTTGTTTCTACACCCTTACTATCAGAACCACTATAATTTGAGTATCCAGCTCGGACAATAAATGTTGGCGAATCAGTTGTTAGATTAACCGTAGCTGATGTGCTTGAAGTTGTTGTTAATAAACGTTCACCACTGCTTGTTTTTTGATAAACTTTATAAACTACATTACCTAAACGACTATTGTTAATACCCATAATATAATTTAAATAAGTATTTTGGTCACTTGCGACGTTAAATGCTTTTTGGACAAATGGTTTCCAATAATTAGAGCTTAAGGCTTCTGGTGTACTTATACCTTTCCAACTAATTGTTGCAGTATTACCAGAGACAGAAGTTTTAACGTTAGTAACATCACTTAAGGTATTGTATCTAGCTGATACTTCAGTCGGTTGACTACTTTTCTTGAATAATTCTGTAGTTTTCATATCACTTGGAGTATTTTCGCTAGGAAGTAGTGGAGAACCACAATATTTTTCAACAGTAACCTCTACTATACTATCAGGTTTTTCGATTTTAGCATCAGCTTCAAAATATTCACTAGCTACAGTTTGGAATAATCTTGAATTTTGACTTGAACCAAAGTAGTTATGCCCCTCATTAATATTATCATATCCATACCAAACGGCAATTGAGTAATCTTTATTAATACCAGCAACCCATAAGTCGTTTACAGCATTGCTTGGTAAATTATATTTTTCCATTGTTTCTTCATCGTAGTTAGTTGTACCTGTTTTTGCTCCAAATTCAGCACCATTAATATTACTATAACGACCTAATGCATTTTTGCCAGTATCTACTAACATGTCATAAACCATATAAGCTGTTTCTTCGCTCATAACTTGATTTTTTTCAATATCATTTTCATAGGTTTCACCATTTGCATCAAATACAACTTTGGTAAAGCTATGAGGTTCAATATACTCACCTTCGTTAGCGAAAGCTACATATGCCGCCGCAACAGTAAGTGGCGATTCGCCAGTATAACCACCAATAGCGTGGGCTTCGTGGAGTTTTCCATTGCTTGCTACTTCAGGGGAAAGTCCTAAACCTTCAACAAATTCTCTTATTTTTGAATTGTCAACACTTTGGAATGTTTTTAAAGCTGGAATATTACGAGAGTCGACCAGCGCTTCTCTAATAGTAATGATTCCTTTATATTGTCCATCCCAGTTGTTTATTTCTGTCCCATCACTATAAGTGTATTCACTATCGATAATTGGATGATATGTATTCCAATCATTGTATTCGATCGCTGGACCATAATCATATAATGGTTTTGCCGTTGAACCTATTTGTTTTTTCATCATGGTTGCGTTATTAAATGATTTTGCTCCTGAGTTGTTACGTCCAGCACCAACTGCTAGAATTTCACCTGTGTCATTATCTAAGGCGACAACTCCGGCATCTACTTTATCATTTTCCCATTCGTAGGTTTCGCCAGTCATAATTTTGGTTAAACTATCTTGTTTTTCACGGTCCATAGTTGTATATATTTTCATAGAATATGAGTATGGGTCATAGCCAGTTTTTTCTTCCACTTCGACAGCAACGGTATCGATAAATCCTTGATACTCTTCATAACTATTATGAGCGCTTTGACCTTTAATAACGATTTTATCAACAGTCATTTCTTTAGCAATTTTATATTCTTCATTAGTTATATATCCATGACGTTTCATTAAGCTTAAAACAAGTAAACGTCTTTCTTCTGTTTTATCCGGATTAATGTTGGGGTCATAAGACACTGGAGATTGAAACATACCAGCAATCATTGCTGCTTCAGAAAGATTTAGTTCGTTGGCACTTTTGTTGAAATAGGTCTCAGCAGCTTGTTCAACACCATATGATCCACTACCTAAGTAGTTAGAGTTAGCATAAAATTCTAAAATTTCTTCTTTAGTATAATTTCTTTCTATTTGGAATATTGATAAATAAATATCTGTAAATTTTCTTTTTATACCTTCAAATCCAGAAGATTCAGTTGAAGTAAATTGGTTTTTAGAAACTTGCATAGTTAAGGTAGATGCGCCACCAGCATTTTGACCTAATAATTGTCCAAAAGAAGCTTTTACAAATCTAGGTAAATCAAAACCATTGTGTTGGAAGAATCTAGAGTCTTCTGTTGCAACAATCGCATTTACTAATTCTTCGCTCATTTCATCGTATTCTATTTTTTCTCGCATTTCAGAACCTAATCTAGCAAAGGCATCACCATTACTATCATAAAGAGTACTGGCCTCTTTAGTGTATAAATTGTCAGGGTCAAATTTAGGTGCGGTTATCACTATATAGATAAGGAAAGCAATTCCGGCAACTAAAATGGCTAGAAAGATAGATAAAATTACTAGTAAAATTTTCTTTCTTCTTTTCTTTTTCTTACCATTATCAGTAGCTCTTTTTTTCATATCATCACCACTTTCTTCTTTTATTGGTTCTACATTGTTATTATCGGCTTGTTTTTTCTTGATATTTCTACTTATATAAGGTATTAGCCAAACGAAATTTAATAAAACAAATAAGATTAAGCCGATTATTATGTGGCCAAATATTGTTAGTAAAATCAAAAATATTATACTGGCAATAGCCGCGATTTTCCTAATTGGCATTCTTTTTATAAATTTAATGATATCTCTAATTTTTTCTTTCATCTTTACCTCCATCAAAATACAATTTATCAAGGATTTCTAAATAATCTACTCTGGGATTATATTTATCTTTAATTAAATAACTATTTTTTTCAAAGAAATCTAGAGGTATGGATTTTCGGTCATTGTTTTCTATAAACTCTAATAAGCGTTCTGCTGGTAATAAGTATGTTTTATTTAGAGTAGAAAATCTTATGATTAAGAAACCAATACCACCATGATTTAAAATGCTTTTTAAATGTTTTATTTGATGTTTATGGATATTATTTAGTGGAAATAATGTTTTGTTTTTTGTTTCCTTTGCTTCAAAATCAATATATTTCCCGCGATAAATTCCATTATAATCAGTTGTTGAAGGTGTTTTAAAATAAGCTTCTTTAATTACAGCTTCGCTTCTAGAAGGATAATGTACTTTAGCAATAGTAATTGGTGTAGGTTTTTTATAGATGACACCAATATTATTATAGCGATAATATTCATTAGCCATTTCTATGTCATGTTCTAAAGTCATACCTCTATTAGCGTATGTATTATAATTAAATGAATTGTATCTTAATTTCATATTAACACCACTATAATTATACTATATTTTACATAATTTGAACAGTCTAAATTTATTTTTTGTAAACTTGTGTTAATAATGTGTCAATGCAAAAAGGTTCTAATTTTTTCTAATATTGTCGAAACTAATGCAAAAATAAAGGGAAATGATTATATTAATAATGGTGATAAAATGAACAAACAAATAATTTATAAAATGTTTAGAGAAACTATTGACGATATAAATGATTTGAAACGAAGTATTTATAAAAAAATGAATATAAAGTAATGACATTGACAAAATGTTTTTTTTTTGAGAAAATATAGGTGTTTATAAAGAAAGAGGGGATAATCATGTATCAGGAAAGAATTTTACTAACACCAAAGGATATTTTGGAAAAAGAATTTAAAATTGATACTAGAGGTTATAGACCACAGGAAGTTGACAAGTTTTTAGATACGATTATTAGTGATTACGAAGAAATGATTTCGATGATTAGAGAACTTGATCGTGATAAAAAAGAATTAGTTGAAGAAAATATGCGTTTAAAACAAGATATTCGTAGTTTGAAGACTAAATTAGACGTTGTTCGTGATTCATCACCAGGGGAGATTAATAACGCTGATCTACTTAGAAGACTTTCAAACCTTGAGAAAATCGTTTATGGAGATAAATAATATTTTGACAAACGCTGCATTTACTATAATGTAGAGGAAAGTCCATACTTGCATAACCTGTGATGGTTATAGTGATTGTGCATAGGGAAAAAATAACCTATGGTAGCTTTAAGCTAACGGCCTTTTGATGCCTAAGTTTTTAATATGGCTAGAAAGATAAAGTGCCACAGTGACGATGCTTTCAGAAATGAAAGAGTGAAACGCGGTAAACCCCGCAAGCAAGAAACCCAAATTATGGTAGGGGAACCCGATAGACGAGAACAAGAATTGTCTATGGGACCGCATAAGCGGTAGATAAATGTTTGTCGCCTAGTAATAGGAACAGAATATGGCTTATAAAATATTATTTTGATTATAAAGGAGAAAGAGTATGAAAGAAATCGGTGAAAAGTTAAAAGAAGCCCGAGAAAGTATTGGTGTTTCTATTGAAGAAGCTGCCGAAGATTTAAAAATTAGGCCTTCACAAATAGAAAATTTAGAGCAAGGTAATAGTGATGCTTTCAATGATCTTTTTTATCTAAAATACTTCATTCGTGATTATGCAAAATATCTAGGTCTTGATAAAGAGGATTTAGTGGATGAATTTAATGAATATTTATTTGATTATACTTCAAAACTTTCTTTAGATGATATAAAAAATGCTAAAAAAGGCAAGACCAAGACAAAATCAATAAAATCTCCATATACAATGGAATACAAATCCAAATTATCTTGGCTTCCGTTTGTTATTTATGGGGTTATTATAGTTTTAATTATAGTAATTGCTTATATTGTTATAAATTTAAATAATGAAGAAGATGATTTTGTCGAAGGTGCTATTGTTGAAACTAGCAAATAGGAGGATTTATGAATTTACCTAACAAATTAACTATGATTAGAATATTTTTAACTTTTGTTATTATTTTAATTTTATTATTTCCATTTTCAGCTATGGGAATTACAATTCCGCAAGTATTTATTAATGAATCAATTGTTATTGATATAAGATATCCAATTGCTGCTGTTTTATTTGCGCTTGCTTCTATTACTGATTTTATTGATGGTTATATAGCTCGTAAATATAATATGATTACGGACTTTGGTAAAATGATGGATGCGATTGCCGATAAGATTTTAGTTAATTCATTATTAATTATTTTATGTGCACAAGGATTTATTCATCCAATTATTCCAGTAATCATAATTTTAAGAGATACAATTGTTAACTCTATTAAGATGGCTGCTGGCAATGCCGGAAAGGTAGTAGCGGCGATTACTCTTGGTAAGGTAAAAACAGCTTGTTTAATGATTGGTATTATTCTTACTTTAATCTATAATATGCCATTTGAACTTTGGAACTTGAGAATTGCGGATTTTCTATTAGTTGTAGCGGCTGTATTATCAGTAGTATCTGGTATTCAGTATTATAGTCTTAATAAAGAATATATATTCAAAAAAGGAGAAAAATAATTTCTCTTTTTTGAACAAATGTTCGCAAAAAGTATTGACAAGCTTTTTTTTTTACTATACAATGTTATTGTAGGAGTTAGGAAAGGAAAATGAAAATGGCAAAGAAAACAGAAACAGATCAAAATTTAAAACAAGTATTATCTGATATAGAAAAACAATTTGGAAAGGGTTCAATTATGCGCTTAGGCGATAATGAAAAAAGAGAAATTGATGTAATACCAAGTGGAAGTATTTCTTTAGATATTGCTTTGGGTATTGGTGGTTATCCTAAGGGGCGTATTGTTGAAATATATGGCCCAGAATCAAGTGGAAAAACAACATTTGCTTTGCATGCAATAGCTGAAGCTCAAAAATTAGGTGGTAAAGCTGCTTTTATTGATGCTGAAAACTCTTTAGATCCACAATATGCGGCGAGGCTTGGTGTTGACACTAATGAATTATTATTATCACAACCGGATAATGGAGAACAAGCTTTAGAGATTGCTGAAGCTTTGGTTAGAAGTGGCGCAATTAGTGTTATTGTTATTGATTCAGTAGCAGCTTTAGTTCCACAGGCTGAAATTGAAGGAGAGATGGGAGATTCTCATGTTGGCTTGCAAGCAAGACTTATGAGCCAAGCCTTACGTAAACTTGCGGGGATTATCAATAAGACTGGTACTGTAGCAATATTTATCAATCAACTTCGAGAAAAAGTTGGAGTCATGTTCGGAAACCCTGAAGTAACACCAGGTGGAAGAGCTTTAAAATTTTATTCATCAATTCGCTTAGATATTAGACGTAGTGAGCAAATTAAAATGGGATCTGATATTATCGGAAATAAAACTAAAGTAAAAGTTGTTAAAAATAAGATGGCTCCACCATTTAAAACTTGTGAAATTGATATTATGTATGGAACTGGTATTTCATTAGAAGGTGAAATCGTTGATCTTGGTAGTGAAATTAATGTTCTAGAAAAAGCTGGAGCTTGGTATTCTTACAATGGTGAGAAGATTGGTCAAGGTAAAGAAAATGTTAAAGAATATTTGAAGAGCAATCCTAAAGTAAAAGAAGAAATTTTAAATAAAATTCGTGAATATTATAAAATTAATAGTAAAGATGCTAAGTAGGCATCTTTTTTTAAAAAGTAATTCTTGACTAATTTTATTTTACTAGTTACAATAGAAATAGGTAAAAAATTTTACCAAAAATATGGAGGTAGTAAAATGAATGGTACTATTTTCTCCATTTTGCTAGTTTTAATAGGACTTTTTGTCGGCATTACTATTATGCTTGTACTTAACCAAATTAAGTTGTTTTTTTCGACTAAAAAGGCAAATTTAATAGTAGATGATGCGAAAAAAGAAGCAGATAAATTAAAAAGAGATAGCATTTTAGAAGCTAAGGAAGAAGTGCATAAATTAAGAATAGAAACTGAAAAAGAAATAAAAGAAAAAAAACAGGAAATAAAAGATTCCGAAGCTCGTTTACTTTCTCGTGAAGAGAGTATGGACCGTCGTGATCAAATTTTACAAAATCGCGAGCAGATGCTAGAGTCAAAAGAAGATAATTTATTAAAAGAACAAAAAGAAATTCAAAAACAGCAAGTGGAGCTGGAAGAAACAAAAGATAAACAGATAAAATTGCTCGAAAAAATTGCTGGTTATTCAAAAAAAGAAGCAAGAAATCTTATTATGAAAAAAGTAGAAGATATGATGGATATGGAAATTGCTTCATATATAAAAGAAAGAGAAATGACAGCTAAAATAGAAGCGGATAAAAAAGCCAAAGAATTATTAGTCTCTTCAATGCAACGATATTCTGCTAATGTTGCTGGGGAACAAACTGTTACGGTTGCCCAGTTACCTAATGATGAGATGAAAGGAAGAATTATTGGACGTGAAGGACGAAATATTAGAACAATTGAAGCAGTAACTGGTGTTGATTTAATAATTGATGATACACCAGAGGCTATTGTTTTATCAAGTTTTGATCCTTACCGAAGAGAAATCGCCAGAGAAACTTTAGAAACATTAATTAAAGATGGTCGTATCCATCCTGGTAGGATAGAAGAGGTTTACGATAAAACAGTTGAAGAGATGAATAATAAAATATTAGAATATGGAAATAGTGCTTTATTTGAACTTGGTATTTCCAAAATGGATTCACATATTGTTGAGCTTTTGGGTAAACTAAAGTATCGAACTAGTTATGGTCAAAATGTTTTAAATCATTCATTAGAAGTTGCTAATTTAGCGGGACTTATGGCTGCAGAAATTGGTGAAAATGTTAGCTTGGCTAAAAGAGCAGGATTACTTCATGACATTGGTAAAGCGATTGATCATGAAGTTGAAGGAACCCATGTTGAACTTGGGGGCAATATTGCTCGTAAATATGGTGAAAGTGAAGAAGTTATTAATGCGATAGCTTCACATCATGGTGATACTGAACCAACTAATATTATTTCAGTTTTAGTGGCGATTGCTGATACTTTATCAGCATCTCGTCCAGGAGCAAGAAATGATTCTTTAGAAAACTATATTCAAAGACTTACTGATTTAGAAAACGTTGCTAAAGAAATTCCTGGCGTTGAAAAAGTATTTGCAATGCAAGCCGGAAGAGAACTTAGAGTAATTGTTAAGCCAGATGAAGTTGATGATTTAACTAGTGTTAAAATGGCTCATGAGATTAAAAATAAAATTGAGAATACTTTACAATATCCAGGAACAATAAAAGTCGTTGTTATTCGCGAAACAAGAGCAACTGAAGAAGCTAAATAGCTTCTTTTTCTATTGGTAAAAATATGTTATAATGGTAAAGGTGGGAATATGAATTATAGTATAACAATTGATAAATTTGAGGGACCGTTAGATTTGCTTTTACATTTGATAAAGCAAAATGATATAGATATTTTCGATATTAATATTGCTGAAATTACCGAGCAATATTTAGACTATATTAAAGCAATGACTGAGCTTAATTTAGATATTAGTAGTGAATATTTAGTCATGGCTGCTGACCTAACTTTAATAAAATCTAGAGAACTTTTACCAAATGAAGAAGAGGAAGAAGAAAATCTTAAAGAGGAACTTATTGATAGGCTTGTAGAATATCAAAAATATAAAGAAGTTTCTGAAACCTTTAAAGATTTAGAAATTATGCGAAGTAAATCCTTTTCAAAAAATCCTAGTTTAATCGAGGAATTTAGAAGTGAAGATATCCAAATTAGTGATGATATAACTTTAGAGGATTTATTAAAGGCTTTAGAAAAGTTTAATGAAAAAAAGGCTTTAGAAAAACCTTTAAATACAGTTGTTACTAGAAAAGAATATTCGGTATATGAAAGAGGCGTAGAAATTATTAATACTTTAAAAATAAAAAAGAAGGTAAAATTTGAAGATTTGTTTGAAGTATATAATAGAGATTATATTGTGGTAACTTTTTTATCTATATTGGATTTAGCTAAAAAAGGTAACTTGTTAATTAAACAAGACCATAATTTAGATACAATTATGTTAATGGCTAAAGGAGTGGAATCATGAAAGTTTCAGTATTAGAAAGTCTTTTGTATGTGGCTGGTGATGAAGGCCTAAAAAAAGATGAACTTTGTAGAATATTAGAAGTTGATAAGGAAGAACTTGATAATATAACACGTGAATTGGAGCAATATTATAGTGATGAAAAACGTGGGTTAGAACTCGAATTTTATGGTGATAGAATTAAAATTATTACTAAAAAAGAACATGCTGAATATTTAAAAAAGCTATTTAATGAGGAAACAAGCGAAAATTTAAGTCCATCAGCTCTTGAAACTTTAGCTATAATAGCGTATAATGAACCTATAACCAGAGCCATGGTTGATGAGATTCGAGGTGTTTCTAGCGCTCACATTATTAGAAAATTAGTTTTTAAAAACTTAGTTAAGGACATTGGCCGTTCAGATTTGCCCGGAAGGCCAATATTATATGGTGTTACTGAACAGTTTCTAGATCATTTTGGTTTATCTTCATTAGATGATTTACCAAAGATAAAAGAAGAAGAAAAAAAAGAAACACCTATGGATTTATTTGATTCTAAATATAAAGAAATTTAATTTTTATTATGCCGGTGTGATGGAATTGGTAGTCATGCCTGACTCAAAATCAGGTGGGCTTTGCCCGTGTCGGTTCGAGTCCGACCACCGGTACCAGTAATAATCAGTTCGTTTTTCGAACATTGATATAGAAAATCCCCAGTATTTAATACCGGGGTTTTGTAATCTAAAAAGAAGGGAGAGATTTAATGAAAGCAAACTTACATGTTCATACTACTAATTCAGATGGAACTAAAACAGTAGAAGAAATTAATGATTTGGCTTTAAAAAATCACTTTGATTATGTGGCTATTACTGACCATGATACAGTAGAAGCTATTGATGAAATAAAAGCGTTAAATACACCTGTAAATTTTATGATTGGTGTTGAAATGACCTGCCAATATAATAATGAAAATATTCATATTTTAGGGTATTTTGGTGATGATGTTCCACTTAATGTTAGAAAGTATTTTCAGAAAGAAAGTGTTCGTAGAGTAGAAAGATGTAAAAAAATAATTAGTAATTTACAAAAATTTTATAATTTAGATATTAATTACGGTGATGTTCTTGCTCAAGCTGATGGTGTGATTGCTAGGCCACATATTGCTATGGCAATTTGTAAAAAATATGGCTGTAGTTATAAGGAAGCATTTGAATATTATATAGGTGATGATAATAAAGCTTATGTTCCTTGTGATGTGATTAGTTTAGAAGATGCGATTAAATTTTTAAAGGACAATGGAGCTTTAGTATCTTTAGCGCACCCAATACGAATTACAACTTTTGACTATAGAGAAATTTTAGATAAAGGTTTTGATGGCATTGAATGTTATCATCCTGATCAAAACAAATGGATTAGAGGAGAGCTATTGAGTTTGGCTTATTATTACAATTTAATTGTAACCGGAGGTTCTGATTATCATGGTGATATAATATCAACAAGATTTGAAGATTCATATATAGATGATGGTAATTTTCAAGAGTTTTATGAAGTCTTAAATAAACAAAAAACAAAATCTAAACAAATTGTAAAAAAAATAGAATATGATAAAATCCCTATTACTAAGTAGTAGGGATTATTTTTTTAACACTGCCCCGTAGTTACAGAAGAGACATTACTTCCATTAAAAATAAGATCTGTTGTCGCATTAGCAGTGGTCCAATTGGGACCAACATAAATATTTTGGATGTTATATGTCCCTTGAAACATCCCGTTCATTCTAGTAACTTTTTTTGTGTCAAAAGAACAAAGATTTAAAGTTTCGATAGAGTGAAGGTGTTCAAACATATACCCCATATTAGTTACGTTACTGGTGTTCCAATTATTTATATTAAGCTCTATTAATTCCTCACAATATGTAAACATACAATTGGTGTTTTCAACATTAGAAACATCAAAAGTGCTTAAATCAAGGCTGGTATAACTGCCTTGTCTAAACATACCTTGCATACTAGTTACATTAGATGTATCAAAATTTGTGCCAAAATTGATGGTTTTTATATTTATAAACATATAAAACAAATAACTATTATTCGTATTTGCAATAACTCCATTATTTGCTCCGATATATAGATCATATTTGGTACTATCATCTGTTGTAGGCACAACCCAGGCCATAACTCCGCTTTTGCTTATCAAATAGCTAGGAATTATAAAATATCTTTAGATTGGTTAGTAGGGAAGAGTAATGATAAATATTTATTGAATATTTTATAGTATAAAACCATTGACGTACGTTTTAAAGTACGTTATAATTAATATGGAGGCTGATAGTATGCAAGAATATAAGATAACTGATGCTAGGAGTAATCTTTACGGTATCGTGAAGGATGTAAATGTTGCTTATAATCCCGTTAAGATAGTTAATACTAAGGGGGAAAATGCGGTTATTATTTCTGAAAAAGATTGGAATAGTATTCAAGAAACGCTTTATTTATACAGTATTCCTGGTTATGTGGAAAGTGTGAAAAATGCTTATGAAGAAACGGATTGGGAAAAAGCCCCTGAATATGACCCTAATAAGGAATGGGATAAATGGTAAAGTATAAATTAAAGTTTTCAAAATTAGCATTAATCGACAAAAAGAAAATAGATAAATCGAATCTATCGGATAAAGTAAAGAAATTACTTGATTTAATGATGGAAGATCCATTTTGTTATCCACCAGCTTATGAAAAATTATCTGGTGATTTAAATAACTATTATTCAAGGCGGATTAATATTCAGCACAGATTAGTATACATGGTAAATGAAGAGAAGAAAGAAGTTTATATAATTAGAATGTGGACTCATTATGATAAAATCCCTATTACTAAGTAGTAGGGATTATTTTACTAAGCGATAAATATTAATTTCTGGGGTGTTAAATAATCTAAATTTATAGTTTTCGTTTCCTAGACCAGAGGTTACATAAAGTTCACTATTTTCTAATTTATAATAACCATCAGTATATTTAGTTGCACCTTCTTTGCGATCTACGGCGCCAATACCAGGGAGTTTTATTTGTCCACCTAAAGAATGACCAGCTAATATTAAATCGAAAGGATTAGTGTTCAAATCATTAATATAGTCAGGTTCATGCATTAAAAGTATTTTATATACTGGGCCACCGGTTTCTAAAGTATTTATATATTCAATAGTGTCATTTAATTTATCATTGATACTTTCTTTATCGGCAAAAGTGCTTGCTCCGGCTATTAATAAATAATTGTAACCATCTTTATAAATAGTATCATAAGTATTATTTAAATTAGTAAAACCACTATTCTTAATGATATTTTGCCATTCGTCGAAGTTGTAATCATTATCACCATTTATAGCATATTTACCACCATCGGCTTCTATTTCACTTAAAATTTCACTAATTGTATCGGCTTGTTCAGTGGTCATTTTATTATTTTTATTAATTAAGTCGCCGGTAAAAACAACAATATCGGGGTTAGTTTCATTTATTTTATCTACTAGTTTTTTTAAATTTTCTTCACCAAAATTAGTTCCATATAAGACATCGCTAAACTGAACAATTTTAAACCCTTCAAAATTATCAGGTAAATCATTAACTTTAATCTTATATTCATTTGCCTTAATCATACTAGTAGAAATGTTGGTTCCATAAAAGTAAACCGCCACAATTAATAATAAAAGAAAAAAAATAATTTTAAAGCCAAGATGTTTTTTCTCTTTTTTCATGCTACCACCTATTTTAATTTTAACATACCTTGTAGTTAATATCAAGAAAAAAACAGTAGTGATACTGTTTTAAGCTAGAAGTAAGGTTAGGAATTGAATAGACATTAATATACCGTTATGCATGAAGTGAAAGCCCATAGACACAAATATGTTGTCTGTTTTCGCTAGCATATAAGCAAAGACGAAACCTAATGCGGAATAAGCGCCTAGATATAATAAAATTAATGGGTCATTAAACATGCCAGTTAAATGTAAACTACCAAATACTAATCCTGATATTATGATAAATAAATAATTGTTTTTGAAAATTTTTCTAAAACCTAGGCGGAATGTTGTTTCTTCAATAATTGGCGCTAAAATGACTGAACAAATGAATATATATATTGGATACATTTCAAATTGACTTCTAACGGCTGTTTCATTATCAGATGTAGAACCACCTAAAATCATGATTAAGCTATTACAAAGCATCATGATAACGAGCCCGAAAAGATAGAATTTTAAATATTTTTTAAAATAAGTGAAATGATTTTTTTTGATATCTTGAAATGCCTTTTTGAAGGTGTCTTTAAAGATAATAATAAATATAACAATCATAATTACTTCTAAACTAATATTATATATTTCTCTAACAATAATAGGTAGGGAGTTAAAATCTATATTTAATAAAGCTAAAGGAAGTGTATTAAATAAACTAAAAATAAAGTAAATTAAAATAACACTACAACCTTTAATGATATTTGTTATTGTTTCTTTCTGCATAACTTCATCTCCTTGTTATATTATATCTCATATTAGTGTAAAAATAAATCTTTTTTTATATAAAATCAAATAATAATAACTATTATATTAATAAAATGTCGTTGAATCAATCTAAAGTGCACAAATAAGTGCAATTATTAATAAAATGTCAATATTTTTTATTTAAAAGGGGTATTAAAATATAATGAAGTATGATATAATGTATTTAGAAACGCAGAAAAAAGAGTGGGACATCCCACTCTTTAATTAATAGTAGGAGGTAGATATGGAAGAGAAAATTAGAAAGCTTTTAGAGGAGGAAGTAAAAAAAGCTGGATATGTTATTGATGAAGTGACATATCAAAAAGAAGAAGGGAATAATGTTTTACGAATTGTTATTGATAAAGAGGGAATTGTTAATTTAAATGATTGTATTACAGCTAATAAGATTATTAATCCAATATTAGATGAAACAGATCCAATTAGTGAAAGTTACATTTTAGATGTGTGTTCAAAAGAGAAAGGAAGTGAGTAAAATGGATGGTAAAGCTTTTAAAAAAGCAGTAGATGTTTTATCCAAAGAAAAGGGTATTGATGAAGATATTATTTATGATGCTATGGAACTTGCATTAACTTCAGCTTATAAAAAGAATTATCATTCTTTATCTAATGTTAGAGTAGATATCAACAGAGAAACTGGT
>CALVRP010000049.1 GCA_944358665.1 uncultured Bacilli bacterium | reverse complement strand
AGGTTATTCAACATAATTTATCTGATAACGAAATAGATGAAAATATTGCATATATTTATGTTAAAGATGGTGTTGTTAACGAATCTAATAATCTATCTACTATTATTGATCTTAAGGCTGGACAAATTTTAGAAGAAATAAACAACGACTATGGTAAGTTTTCTTACCAAGGAAAAACCTATTACTATAATACAAAAACAGATTCTTATGGTTATAAGGTAGCAATTACTGATGATAACTATATCGCGCAGATGAAATCTGATATTTGGAAATCTCTATTCCCAATTCTCATAATTACACTATTATTAATTTTAGTAATTGTGGCTGTTTGGTCACAAGTACTAGCTGATAAAATAAAAATTTTAAAAGAAAAAGTAGATAACTTAGATAATGATGACTATGTACAAAAAACTCCATTTAAAGTACAAGACGAATTAAAAGTTTTATCTGAGGCTATTGATGAAATGAAAATGACATTAAAGACTCAGGATGAATATAAAAATCAAATGTATCAAAACATTTCTCATGATTTTAAAACCCCTCTCACCGTTATTAGGTCTTATATTGAAGCTATTGAAGATGGAGTTCAGGATGAAAAAACTGGAATGCAGGTCATCAAAGATGAAATAAAAAAACTAGAAATAAAAGTACACTCCTTACTATACTTAAATAAATTAACTTATATAAAAGATACAGATGTTTACAAAAATGAAACTATTAATATTGTAGATATCTTACCGGAAGAAGTTGGTAAATTTAAATTAACTAGACCAGATATTAAATGGGAAGTTAATATTGTCGACAAAAAAACTATTTTTAGAGGTACCGAAAATATGTGGGAGGCTATTATTGGTAATATTTTAAGTAACTTTATGCGTTATGCAAAAGAAAACATTAAAATAACTGTTAAAGGCCATAAAATAACTTTCTACAATGACGGACCGACAATTGATGAAACTATATTTGATGATATTTTTACTCCCTACAAAAAAGGTATCAAAGGTCAGTTCGGTTTAGGGCTTTCAATTGTTAAAAAAACCTTATCCCTATTAGGCTATGAAATAAGCGTTAAAAACGAAAAGACTGGAATTAGTTTTATCATAAAATAAGAGATTTCCCCATCTCTTATTTTTTATTATCTGAAAATGTGTTATAATAATTATGGAGGATACGATATGAACAAAGGTTTTACATTAATGGAATTATTAGGAGTATTAGTAATTTTATCTTTACTTATGATAATATTAGTACCTAATGTATTGGAACAAATTAACAAAAAAAAGGGAGAGGTTAGTGCGGCCCAAGAAGAGACTATTGAAGCGGCAGCTGAACTTTATATAGCTAATCATCCTAATCAATATAAAGAAGGATATACTGGTTGCATTTGTTTAAGTACATTGCAGAATTCGGGAACTTTATCTGAAAATTTAACTAACGAAATTACCGGAGAAACTAATTATAATGGTGTTAATGTAACAGTTAAAGCGCATGGAAGTAGTGATTTAGAATTAAGTAAATGTCCTGGTTGTAATTAGCGACTTGCTAATTTCTTTTTTTTAGTATAATATATAATACAAAAAGAGGCGATTAATATGCATAAAAAAATAGTATTACCACTAAAAAACCGGCAATCATTATTTTATTATGAAGATAAGTTATATGATTTAATGGAAGAACTAGAAGATTTTATAAATAGTCCTTCTAATAGTTATATGAATAAATTATCTTTTGCGGAAAAATTTATGGGATGTCAGGAAATACAGTCTAATAACAGTGTTGAAGGTTACAATTATGATGTAAATACCATTATTAATGTTATTGGAAATCATCACGAATTTATTGAATTACCAGGGAAAAGAAAAAAAATAATCGGCAATTTATATAAAGGTTATAAAAAGATATTAGAAAATCCAGATATTAATAAAGAAAATCTTAAAGAATTATATCAAATATTATCTGAGGGTTTACTTTTGGAAGAAGATATTAATAATATGGGAGAGTTTTATCGTAAAGCACCAGTATATATTTATTATTCACCTATTGTTTGGCAAGATCCTGATGAGGGTGTTCCCTTTGAAGAAGTGGAAGAAGGAATGGATTCTTTATTTGCGTATTTAAACGATAATCGTGGTATAAATAATCAGACAGATTATTTTATAAAGTCGCAAGTTGCTCATTACTATTTTGTGCATCTTCACCCATATTTTGATGTTAATGGTAGAACTAGTCGAACTTTAGGAATGTGGTATTTATTAAATAATGAAGCTTATCCTTATATTATTTTTAATAGAGCAATACCTTTGACATTAAAAAAATATTATAAAGTCATTAGAAATGTTAAAAAATTGCAAAATGTTACGCTTTTCTTAGATTATATGATGGAAAACGTTAAGCTAGAGTTAGAGAAAGAATATATTATTTCGGGAATAAAAGATAGTATTCATGGTGAACTTTCAGAAAGTGAATATCAAACTCTTTTGTATATTCTTTCAATGAATGGGCTAAAAACTTTTTTGGATTATGCGACATTTTATAATAAAGGAAACGACAAGAAAAGTGTTATGGATATTAGAGATGAAATGTTATTACCTTTAATTGACAGAGATATTTTAAAGGTTAAAAGAGATACTAATTCAAGTTTAAATGATGGAACACCTAATTATGTATTTGAAATAAATCCTAATTTTGTGGATAATGACCCAGTGAAAATAAAAAGATTAAAAATATAAAATACAGTTCATTTGAACTGTATTTTTATGCCGTTTTATTTAAACTTCTTATTTCTCTAGCAGTCATTCTAACTTTTTTTCCGTTAATTGTTACTTTTTGTAAATTTAATTTATATTGGTGTTTTGTCGCATTAAGAGCGTGTGAACGACGATTACCAGATAAAGGTTTTTTTGTTGTTGCTTTTTTTGCCATAGTATCCCTCCTTTAAAATTTCCTTTGCTTTATAACTTTACCATATAACTGGTAAAATGTCAAATCTTTATATCTAATATTATATTATGTTTTTTATATTTAAGTATGTTAGAAGTATAATAATTAAAATAGAACTAATTATTATTAGTAATAAGTTATATGTTAGTATATAAATAATAGATATTGCATTAATATTTTTTTAATTATAATTTTAAAACTTCAATTTTATCTTCATCTGAATTATTTCTGTTATCAAAATTTAAAATTTCAGTTTTATTTACATTTGAAGTTTTAGGCGTCGAAGTTAACTCTGAATTGTTGATTGGCTCTAAAATTTCAGTATTATTTAAAGATGATGAGGTAGGTATATTGTTAATCCTAGTTTTAGTTTGTTCTAAATCTAAAGGATTAAGGCTTTCTTGATTTTTTATGTATTTTGCTTTGACTTTTTTGTCACTTTTACTAATTAGTTTACTGACAATCGCTTTACTGCCTAAAATAATTAACCATAGAATAAAGAATATAGTTGTAGCTTCGATTAAAATTAGTAAAGTTTGGTTTGAATAAACGGTTAATTTTTCATAAATATTGATTTCATTTTTAATAATAACATCTAAAACAAGTATTAATAAAAGCATAATTACTGTAAAGAATAAAGAATTTATTAGTTTATTACTAGTTTTACTGTTACCTTTTAAAATTGTAAATAAGAAAATAAAATTAGTAATTGCAATAATTATAACGTATGTTGCGAGATTAGGAAAGAATATCTGCATAAATACATTATTGATAAGATTATCAAACAATGTTGTTAGATGATCACTGTAACGAAAGATAATAAATAAAATAATAAATAACCAACCAATTATAAATAAAGTTTTTCCCATGTTTTTATGTTTTCTTAAGCTGATAATCATCGCAATCAAGAAAATTATTCCGGCAATTAATGTAACAAATGATGTTGGCGAAGAGCTGATGGCTTCTATTAAAGTATTGATAAAACTATTTATTGTAACTTCAATCATGTAAGCACCTCTTTATTCGTAAGTTCTCCAATGTAAACGGTTTGTAAGGTGTCACTATCTTTGGTACAAGTGATTAAGGTTATAGTAGTTATATTGGTATTGCGATAAATCGGAACAGTCCCATTTTTTGGCGTATTATAAATATTAACTATTTGATAATTATATTTATAATCTTCATAATCAACACTAACGATATCACCGGTAGATAATTTATATAAATGTTTAAAATAGCTAATTGAGCTACTTCCTGAATGGGAAGCCAAGATAAGATTACCATTTGTTACATCGGGAAAATCAGAAGGTTTAATAATTTGAATGTTTTTATCAACGTTGTTATTTTTAGAATCGATAGAAACGAGACCTTGTTTAAGATTTATTTTAGGTATTTCAAGATAGGCAATATAATTGTAATAAGTTTTAGTAGGAGTTTCTGTTATAACTGGAGTATCATTAGTTACAACTTCATTATTATCGTTAACTTCTTCAGGGGGTTTATTGCCATATAATTCTAAATTAATAGTTTCAAATGTTAGATTTATTTTAGAAATGACATAATTATAAGATAAGAAAATTATCCCAATAATTCCTAAAATAAACATAACTATAATAATAGCTCGTTTTATATTCATCTCTTTCTTCATAAAATAACCTTCTTTATTCTTACTGTAATTTTAACATTTATAACGTTAAAAATCAATATTCCAGTATTTTAAATTTTGCGAAAATATAGTAGAATATTATTAGGTGATATTATGACGCTGATGAATTACGTACCGTTAAATATAAAAACTCACAACTGTTTACTTTCTAGTATGATAAAAATTACTGATTTAATTCAGGTTGCGAAGAAAAATGGCTTAAAAACTTTAACCATTACCGATAATAATATGTATGGCGTGGTTGATTTTTATAAGGCTTGTAAGAAAGCTGATATAAAACCTATAATTGGTCTGCAAATTAATTTGCCAGAAGTAGTTATTTTATACGCAAGAAATTATCAAGGATATCAAAATTTAATGCATTTATCCACTATAATGACTGAAAGAGACATTAGTGTCGATGATTTATATAAATATAGTAGTGATTTAGTTTGTATTATCCCTTATACTAGTAGAGAAAAATATAATGAAATAAAAAAAATATATGAATATATATTTATTGGTTATGCAAGTGATGAAGAGTATAATAAAATTAAAGCTAGTAATAAAGTTTATATGCACGAAATACTTTGTTTACGTAAAGAAGATGAAAAGTATTTAAAATATTTATCAGCAATTAAAACGGGTACTATAGAAAATGACTTTAGTGATGTTAGTTTATTACCATTAAAAAATACTGAAGAAAAAAATAATCATTTAATAAATGAACTATGTAATTTAGAATTAAAGTTTCATCAGGATCTTTTACCTAAATATACTGATAATGATGCTTATGAAATGTTAAAAAAAGAATGTATTAAGGGTATGAAAAATATATTTGGTTCATCGGCTCCTAAAAAATATGCGACGAGGTTAAAATATGAACTTAGTGTTATTCAAAAAATGGGTTTTTGTGATTACTTTTTAATTGTTGCCGATTATATAAAATATGCGAAAGAACATGATATATTAGTTGGCCCTGGTAGGGGAAGCGCGGCTGGTTCTTTGGTTTCTTATGTTTTAGGAATAACAACTATTGATCCTTTAAAATATGATTTATTATTTGAACGTTTTTTAAATCCTGAGAGGGTTACTATGCCGGATATTGATGTTGATTTTGAGGATAGTAAAAGAGGCGAAGTTATTAATTATTGTATTAATAAATATGGTATGAAAAAAGTGGCGGCAATTATTACATTTGGAACGTTAGGGCCTAAACAAGCCATACGTGATGTCGCTAGAGTATTAGATATTTCTTTAAAGAAAACAGATGAACTAGCCAAACTTTTAAATACCAATCTATCACTAGAAGAAAATTTAAAAAACAAAAAAGTTCAAAACTTTTTAAATATTAATAGTGAGCTTAAAGAAGTATATGATATAGCGATTAAATTTGAAGGCCTTAAAAGACATACGTCATTGCACGCAGCAGGTATTGTGATGTCAAAATATGATTTAGACGATTATATACCACTTGATAAAAGTCATAAAGATTTTTATTCGACGGAATTTTCAATGGAATATTTAGAAGAACTAGGCCTTTTAAAAATGGATTTTTTGGGTCTTAAAAATTTAAGTTTAATTGCGGACATTTTAAAAGAAGTTAATTTAAAATTTGATGATATTCCAGAAGATGATCCTAAAGCTTTAAAAATTTTTACGGATGTCAATACAGCGGGTATTTTTCAGTTTGAGTCTAGTGGGATGATTAATTTTTTAAAGAAGTTTAAACCTAAAGATTTTGAGGAAATTGTCGCCGCTTTAGCGTTATTTAGACCAGGACCAATGAAAAATATTGATTTATATATTAAAAGAAGAAATGGCGAAGAAAAAGTAGATTATATGCATCCGGATTTAGAGGGAATTTTAAAACCAACTTATGGAATTATTATTTATCAAGAACAAATAATGCGAATTGCGAATGTGATGGCGGGCTTTAGTTATGGCGAGGCTGATATTCTAAGAAGGGCGATGAGTAAAAAGAAAGAAGAGGTTCTGTTAAAGGAAAGAGCGCATTTTATAAATGGCGCGGTTACTCATGGCTATGATAAAGAACTAGCTAGTAACATATATGATTTAATTTTCCGCTTTGCTTCTTATGGTTTTAACCGTTCACACGCGGTATCTTATGCGATGATTTCTTACCGGATGGCTTATTTAAAGGCGCACTATCCAAAAGTATTTATGAAACATTTATTGTCATCGGTTAAAGGCAGTGAAGTTAAAACAAAAGAGTATTTATATGAATGTCATAAACTTGGTTTAAAAGTTGCTCCGCCTAATATTAATTTTAGTGAAAATAATTATATTATTAAAAATGATCGAATTATTTTTCCATTTACGGTTATTAAAGGTTTTGCCCAAAATGTTTCACTTAGTATTACTAATGAACGAAAAAATGGCAAGTTTAAAGATGTTTTTGATTTTACAAGACGCTGTAACGTTGGGGAGAAAACTTTAGAAAAGTTAATTTTAGCTGGAGCTTTTAATGGTATGGGTTATAATAAAAAGACCCTAGTTAATAATTTAGAGGTCATTAATAATTATGGTGATGTTGGAGTTTATTTAGAAGATGATATTTTTAAACCAGAATTAGAGTTAGAACCAGAATTTACTTCACAGGAATTAATGAAATATGAGCTTGAATTATTTGGTTTTTATGTAAGTGAAAGCCCGGTTACGATGTATAAAAAGAAATTACCGCAGGTAGTAGGTCTTGAAGAAATTGCTGATTACTTTGATAAAAATGTTGAAGTTGTTGGTATGGTTACTAAAGCAAGACAAATTATGACTAAAAATAAAGAAGAAATGATGTTTTTAACGAGTAGTGATGAACTGGCTAAAGCCGAAGTTGTTTTATTCCCCAAGGTTTATCAAAATGTAAAACCAATTAAAATGAATGATATTTTATATATTAAGGGAAGAGTAAAGAAACGATTTGCCGATTTGCAAATAGAAGCTATTATGGTGAAAAAAATAGGGCAATAAATTGCATGAAAAAATAAAATATGTTATTATATGAATAGGTGATAAGAATGGAAAGGGAAAATAAAAAGGTTAGCATTGTCTATATTTTAACAGGCATTATTTTACTACTTATTATTTATTTAGGATTATTTGTTTATAGATCATTTACTGGTGATGAGGTAAAAGAAGAAAATAATACTCCGTCAGTTACCCAAATGCCAGAAGTGGCTAGTAGTTGTACTTTTGATATGACGATGAATGAATTTAATGATATTGCGAACAATACAGAGATATGCGGAGCTTTAAATAAAATTAATTTGACGGATGTTGTTATTAATGGTCAAACATTAAATGCCGTTATATACTATTCTAATTCAGAGGATGAAAATACTGGTATATATGTTAATGATGCAGAAATTTCAAGTGTAGCTAGTAACTCTACGGTTCATAAATTAGCGGTTTTAGATAATATGCTATTTATGACAACAGTTGATGCTAATAGTGCTAATTTTGAAGTCTTTGATCAAAATATGGCAGTGATTTACAGTTTAGCTGATGCTTTAAATAGTGTGCCGGTTGAAGACCCAACTTTTGTTTCGCTTGCAAATGCTAATCCAAATTTAAATACGATGTTAAGTCCTGAATATATTGATGGAAATAGTTTTAGTTTTGCAAGTGGACAAATTACTTTTAACAGTACAATTAAAACTTGTACTCCAGGAAGTTATTCCGGTTCTTCTTATACAATAACTTATGAAGGCGGTAATTTTACTAGTCCAACGTATATAGCTGGAGTTATTTGTCAGTAAAAAAACGATTATTACAATCGCTTTTTTTATAAATTATTTTTCAATAGTTTAACCATTTCATTTTGAAAGGCATTGTCACAGTTTTGCCAAATTATTTCAAAAAATACGCCCATTCCTGGAAGAGCTAATTCTTCATTGGTGTTGATATTGCCATTAATGGCTTCTTTTATTTCGTTAATATCACTATCTTTAAAGTTATTTTTAATATGCTGTCTAATATTTATTTCCATCAAATCAATCCTTTCATAAATAGCTTTAACATTATCTAAAAAATTATACAAAAATGGTATATTTTTTTAATTATTTAGTGTATAATTAATTTGGAACGGAGGATGAAAATGATAGCATTAATTATTATAGGTGTAATAGTTTTAATATTAATTATCTATGTAATTGTAACATACAACAGTTTAGTAGACTTTAGAAACAAAGTTAAAGATGGTTGGGCAGGTATTGAAGTACTACTAAAAAGAAGAAATGATTTAATTCCTAATTTAGTAGAAACTGTTAAAGGTTATGCGGCTCATGAAAAAAGCACTTTAGATGAAGTTGTAACTGCTAGAAATAATGCAGTTAATGCTAAAGGACAAGAAGAAGAAATGAAAGCAGCTGGAGCTTTAAGTACAGCTTTAGGAAATTTGTTTGCGGTTGCTGAGAGTTATCCAGATTTAAAAGCTAATACTAACTTTTTAGATTTACAAAATAATTTAAGAGATACGGAAGATAAAATCGCAACTGCTCGTGATGTTTATAATAATATGGTACTAGCATATAAAAATAAATTAGAAATGTTTCCTTCTAATATAATTGCTGGTATGTTTAAATTTACACCTGAAGAATTCTTTGAAGCTGAAGAAGCTGATAAAGAATTACCTGAAGTAAAATTTTAAAAAAATATATTTAAATAGCTCTCCACTTTTTGGTGGGGAGCTATTGTTTATTCATCGAATAATTGTTTAATATTAATATTTAATTTTTGAGATATTAAGTATAAAGTGTCTAGGCTAAAAGTTTGTAGGTAACTTTTACTTTCGATATTACTGATAAAACCAACGGAATAACCAATTTCGTCGGCTAACTCTTGTTGAGTATAGCCTTTTATTTTACGATATTTTTTAATATTTTTACCGACTAAATAGTAAATATAATTTGAATCTTTTTTCTGCATATGTATTACCTCTATCAATATTTTCTCATATAATAAGACAAATAAACTTCAACGAGTAGTTGAAGTTTATGGCAAAATATGATAATATAAAAATAGAAGATATGAGATAAGAGGTGTTGCTTATGAGGCGGAGAAATGCAAATAAAAAAATAATATTAGTATTAGTAGGAATAGTATGTTTGATGACAGTGGGTTATGCCGCTTTTCAAACACAATTAAATATAAATGGGACAACAGAAATAAGTAGTGAATGGAATATAAAAATAATAAGTGCGGAAGTAAGTGATACTGGTGGTAGCGCGGAAAATGTTAAAAATACTTATACGGAATTAACTGCTAATTTAGAAGCAAATTTATATAGTAAAGGTGATTATGTCGAATATAAGGTAATGGTTGAAAATGCCGGAACTTTTGATGCGAAATTAGATACCTTAGGAATAACAAATAGTAATAATGAAGCGGTAAAAATAGCCTCATCAGGTTTAGTGAAAGGTCAAACATTATATAAAGGCGAAACAGCCACATTAACAGTCAGAATAGAATATAACAGTAATTATAGTGGAGATGGAAGTGGAACAAGTGGTGAAACGCAAATAGATTTAGGATTTATGCAAAATAGTGGTGGAATGATAGAACCAACAGAGGATCACTTAGTAACGTATGATTACACAACAAATGGTGGTGAAAGTACAACTGCGGAGAATCAATATGTAGCTGAAGGAGAAAGTATAAATCTAAGTTATACAGCAACTAAAAAAGGTTATGAATTTAAAGGTTGGAATACAAATCCGCAGGCTTCAGAAGGATTAACATCTTTAACAATGGGAACTGAAGATATAACATTGTATGCGATATTTAAAGCTATAGATACAACACCACCAGTAATAAATAGTATTAATACTACAAGTACGACAAATAGTATAACTACAGTAGTAAATGCTGTTGATGAAGAGAGTGGAATAAGTAAATATGAATTTAGTATCGACGGTGGAAGAACTTGGATTGATAATGGAAATAGTAATAAATATACATTTACTGGATTAAATCAAGAAACTGAATATGAAATAGATGTTAGAGTAACTAATGGTATTAATATGAATGCCAGTGGAAATACAACGGAAAGTACATTAAAAATTTCAGTACCAACATTTAAAGAAAGTGATAATGGAACAAATATAGTAGTAACAATAACATACCCATCTGGATGTGGTAGTACTTATACATGCACATATATTAAAGATGATGGTGAAGAAGTAGAAGTAAATAATAGTACAGTGGATGTTGATTTTACCAGTGATGGAATATTAGTCGCCAAAGTAACTGATGGAACAAATACTGTAAGTAGTAGTTATACAGTTATAAGATATAATTTATATGTATCAAGTAAAGGTAGTGATACAAGTGGAACTGGAACGATAAGTAATCCATATGCGACAATAGCGAAAGCTTATGAGGAAGCAGCGCCAACGGCGACAATATATGTTATGGATGATATAACAGTTAATAGCGCAACGACATTTGATGAAAATAAAAATATAACCTTAACAAGTTATAGTACAGATGATTCTGTTAATTCTATTATCAGAGGGAATAATTTAACAAGTTTTATCATCAATCAAACAGTTGGAACTTTAACTTTAAAAGATATAACAATAGATGGTGATAGTGTAGAAGCCCAAACTGCAATGATAAACGTCGGAGGAAATACTTATATAGAAGCTGGAGCAGAAATTACTGCGGCTAATAATGTAAATAACTATGGCGGTGGCTTTTTAATAAATGGTGGGACTCTTACTATTAATGCCGGAGAAATTATACAAAATGCATCATTTACTTCAGGCGGAAGTGCTATATTTATTTATCGTGATGATGAAGAAAGAGGCTGGAGTAAAGGCACTTTAATAATGAATGGTGGCGACATATATGATAATTCCGCACTAAATGGTGCTATATTTAATGCAGGCGGTGATTTTATAATGAATGGTGGCGAAATTTTTAATAATGTTTCTCGGCAATTATGTGGCGGAGTTTGTAATGCTGGTTATTTTCTTATGAATGATGGTAGTATTCATCAAAATGATGCTTCAGATAATGGTGGCGGTATTTATAATGGTGTTTCTGGAACTAGTTATGGCAATTTAGTAATTAAAGGTGGTAGAATAAGCCATAATACCGCTCTTAATGGTGGAGGAATTCATATTAATTCAGGCACTACTGCTACAATTGAAGATGTTGAAATTGTATCTAATACTGTTACTAACAATGGCGGTGGTATTGAAAATGATGGAACTTTATATTTAAAAGGAGGTTTGATTGACAATAATAAAGCTGAAAATGTAGGTGGCGGGATACATAACAATCTTGGAACCTTAATAATAAATGGTGGAATTATTTCTAATAATAGTGCAATTTCAGGTGGTGGTATACGTTGTACAGGCACTTCGGTTACAAATATAGAAAATATTAAAATTATTAATAATAAGGCTATCAGTCGCGGAGGGGGTGGGATGGAAATTTATAGTAGTGCTAAAGTAACAATGAATGGTGGTGAAATTAGTGGAAACACTGCAGCTACTCACGGTGCTGGAGTATGGATGTCTGCTAGTAATTCTTCTCACACTGCAACTTTCACATTAAATGGAGGAACAATAAAAAATAATACTGCAAATTCAAGTAACGGCGGTATTTATGTTAGTAGATCTTTTAGTACTTACACTTATAAATCAGGAATAGTGTGTGGGAACAAACCATCTAACTCCTATGAAACATCAAGCACCTGCCCAAGTTAAATGAGAAAATTAATTATATAAAAAAACACGGCTTACCATTTCCCGTCTCATTGGTAGGCCGTGCTTTTTATTATGGGAAATTATTTGACTTTTTTGTTTATTTTAATTAAATTATATATAGGTGATTAATCTGAAAAATAAAAATAAATTTATTTTAGGAAAAATCCTAAAAAAGGGCAGATTTCCCCTTACCCCAAATTAATGTTAAAATTTAACTATTCTAAAATGGCATTCTGATTTATTATTTCTAACA
>CALVRP010000048.1 GCA_944358665.1 uncultured Bacilli bacterium | reverse complement strand
TTAATATCTTCAAATGTTTTTTCTTTATAAATTTCTAATTCTTTCTTCATTGTCAACCATTCCCCTCTACATATACGATTTTGGCGTTTACACCAAAATCGACTAATTACTCACTTTCTCTTGCCATCAAATAAGCATCATCGCCATTAGAATAATACTTCTTCCTTACATTGACTACTTCAAAGCCAAATTTATCATATAAATGAATCGCTGCTGTATTATTCGCTCTTACTTCTAAAGTAATAAGCTTCAAGTTTTCATCTAATTCACTAATCAAATAATCAATTAAATTCGTAGCAATTTTTCTATTCCTATATTCTGGGTCCACAATCAAACTCAAAATATCACAAGTTTCTACTAAATCTGTAGCAATAATAAAGCCAACAATCACATCATCTATTTCATAAACATAAATTTTCGAATACTTATCTTCCAACATTTCATTAATAGAATAAACTTTAGCAAAGTTTTCTTCGAGTAAACAACCCAATTCATTAATTCTAGGGATATCTAATACATTTGGTTCTCTAATCATTTATCCACCTCAATCTTCTTAACATAAATAGGTTTAACTATATGAGGTTCAATATCTTTCTTGTCTTTCAAATAATCATAAACCATATCTAAAGTAATCACATCATCAATAATAATATTTTCCTTAAAATCATCTAACTCTTTATTATTTAAATAAAAGTAATCACCCATTAATTCATGACTTTTATTAAATTTTCCAATAAAAGCACCATTTTTATCTTTAATTCCAATCACACAATCTTCGTCATACTTTAATGCTACTGCTTGCAAAGAAGAAATTACTTTAATTGGAATATGCTCACAATAACTAATAAGTTTTGCTACTACAACACCTATTCGCACTCCTGTAAACGAACCAGGTCCATTCACTACTATTATACCACTTAAATCATGAATTGTAAGACTATTTCTTTCCAATAATTCTTTTAAAGAATTAACAAAATATTCCGAATGTCTCCCATCATTTTTTAATATTTCATCAAAAACTAATTCATTTTGAAACAATGCTACATGTAATATTTCAAAATGAGTATCAATAAATAATGTATACATAAAACCCTCCTTTAGAGATAAAAATCCCACCATTATAAGTGAGATTATAAAATTGCATTACATAATTCTTCGTATTTCTCTCCATGAGGAACAAACACGAGTATTCTTGTATTTTCATCTATAATTTTAAAATTAATATCGAGTCTTTCACTAGGAAGCCTATCCTCAATTAATTCTGCCCACTCTATCATACAAATTCCCTCACGGTTAAAATAATCTTCAACCCCAAAGTCTTCATCATCATCAATACGATATACATCCATATGATACAGTGGCATTTCACCACTTATATATTCTTTAATAATTGTAAATGTTGGCGAAGTAATATTATCTTCTATTCCCAAAGATGCGGCAAAACCTTTAACAAAGACTGTTTTCCCACTTCCAAGGTCACCATTTAAACAAATAACCATTCCCGGAAATTTCTCACTCTCAATATTTTCTGCAAGTGTTAAAGTATCTTCCACACTTTTTGATGTAAATTTATAATTCATGTTACTCACCTAACGCTATTATAGCAAAATAATCCACCAATATACAACCACTTTTTAAACAAATTGACAAAAAAGTATATCATATATTTTTATATTAGAAAATTCTATTCTTTATTATATTTTTAAAACATATTAAAATATATATGAGGTGTGAAAATGGATTTTGTAATTAGACAAACACGGCAAAAGGATCCAGCTAGTTATAAATCTTTATATATTAAAGATGATTTGTTAAAAGAAGTAGAAAAAATAGCTAAAGAACACGGCACCTCTTTTAACAACGTCGTAATTAGTATGATCGAAGCCTGTATCTATGGAACTGGTGAGGAAGAGAAAGAAAAAGTGCAAAACTAATATTTCTTTATAGATACACTCCTTGAAATTTCACTCTCAAAAAAACTGCTAGCCCTGCTAACAGTTTTTTAATTAATCGTTAACTTATACAAACACCACTAACACAAACATTATTCATCAAAAATGTTCGTGAGCCATCAGCATTTATTATATATACAGCTGTAACCAAAGCCGGTTGATCAACCTTCTTAACTTGAATTTCAACTTTTAATTGGAGCCCAACCACCCCAGTACCAGCATTATTTTTCACAACCACTAATTCCGGTCTATAACTTAAAGTTTTTCCATCAAAACCTAGGTTACTAAGCTCATCGATCAAACTTATATAATCATTTGCTGTCAAATTAGTAGTATAATTAACATTTGGATTAACAGCACATCCATCACGTCTTAAATCAACAGATAATATATAATTAGTATTATAATTTCCATCGCCATAACGACAAGTCATTTCTACACTCTCTTCTTTTACAACTACTTCTAAAGTTGTTGATTTTCCTCCAACCGTCACGGTAACAATTACTGTGCCTGCCCTATGACCAGTTATAACACCATTAGACACTGTTGCTATACTTGTATTACTACTTTGCCAACTAGCCTTCTTATTAGTAGCATTCGCTGGATACACATAAAGAGCAACGCTTCTTGATTCCCCAACATCTAAAGTAATACGTTTATAATTTAAAGAGATACTTGTAACATTAACGACACTACTTCCACTTTGGTTATTACTAGAATTATTATTAGTATTTCCAGAATTATTATTTGTATTATTATTAGTATTACTATTTCCTTCAGAATTATTATTTCCGTTAGAATTATTATCAGATGAATTATCATCTATATCTGTATCAGGATCTTCTTCATTTGGTTCATTATTTACATCATCATTTGGCTCTTCATCTAAAACTTCATCATCATTACTTTGATATTCAACAGTATTTATAACAGTATCACTTTCATTATCACAAACGAGTCTAACCTCTATTCGATAATTACTATCATCTATCTTTGTTGCCTCAGCATAACTATTACTTATATCACAAGAATTACCATATTCATCTTGAAATTCAACCAATAATTTTTGATCAAACATATCTCCCAAAGTAATTAAAACTGATTCATTTATTTCTTTAGGTAGTCTTGAACCTGTAAAATACTCTGTAGCCGCATTTCGCATTGCCTCAAAATTAACACCAAAATTCGATTCAACTTCTTGATCCCTATTAAATAAAGAAATAATCCATATAATTATAAATACAACTACTAACAAAATAGCTAATTTAATTAATAAAGATTTCCAATTAACAACAATTTTTCTTCTAGTTTTTTCTTCATACATATAAAACCCCCCTTTGGTTTTGCAAGCTATAATACCACAAAAGACCCTATTTGTCAAATTCCTTCCTTGACTAACGTTTGTTCGCATGATATAATAATCCCGTTCGTAGTGATAAAACTTTAAAACTTATCCACAATATATAATAAGGAGTGAGGAAAATGGATAAAATAATAGTTAAAGGTGCTAGAGAAAATAACTTAAAAAACATAGATATTGAACTTCCCAAAAATAAACTAATAGTCATGACCGGAGTATAAGGAAGTGGTAAATCATCGCTTGCTGTTGAT
>CALVRP010000047.1 GCA_944358665.1 uncultured Bacilli bacterium | reverse complement strand
TTAGTTAGTGTAAAGAGTTTTTGGGATTTTTAGGAAATTTCTGAAAACTCTTTTATTATGTAATTTTAAAATCCGTGACCATAAAAGAATTGAGTACCCTTAGGATTATATATTTTCTTCTGATACGAGTAATCAAATTTATGGTATTTGTTATAAATATCTAAATTTAAGGTATCTTTTTTATAATTAATAATTAAATTGTTATTAAAGTTGTTTAAATAAAGTAATTTTATATTTTCATTATTTTTGAATAATAATCTAATATTTAAAATTTTATCAAGCATTTTTAATGAATAACCTTTAGGCCTTGAAGTTAATAAATAAGCCAGGTTATGAGATATTTGAGACTCCATAGGACAGCTCAAACTAAAATTATATAAGTTTAAAATGTATTTCCAATTATTTAAAATGTATTCTTTTTTATTATTAATAGTTTCTTCTCTATGAGGAAAAGTAGTTATTAGAGTATCACAAAGTTCGGAAAATAACGCTTTACAATCATTTATGATATAGTCTTCCATTATATTTTCAATATTTTTGTTTAAACAAATGTGATGAATAGCTTGTCTAAAATGGAACTTGTCTAAAGCAAATATAACATTGGTATCTTTACTATATTTAAAATGAGGAACTAAAGATTTAATCCATTTGGCCCCATCACCCATAACAAAGATGTTTTTAACATTCTCCAAATCATAAGAATAGTATAAATAATCTAAAGCATTATCTAAAAACTTATTGCCTTTAAAGCCAGCAAAAATTTTTTTATTTTTTAACTTTCTTCTAGGTTTTTCATCAACACCATCAAAAGTAACAATAGATTTAACCATAACATTTTGATTATCATTATTTTGTGTATGGACCCATTTTTCATCAGCTATTATATAAAGCGTTTCGGGAGTATTTAACAGTTTAGGTTCGGGATTAGAAATTTTAGAATCTAAAATTATATTTCTAACAGTTTGTCTATTTAAATATTTAATTTTATTAGAAAGTTTAATTCTATTACCAATGAGTTCATTAATCATATTACAGACAGTAGGTATAGAGTTATTAGCAGAATATTCAACGATAGTAGCTTTAATGTAGGGATCAAAGTAATCATTTTTCTTAAGGCCTAAAAATCTATCAAGATAACAGAAGGAACCTTTATTGTTTTTATTACTATAAAAAGTTCTATAGAAAGTAATTTCACCAAAGATAGTAAGAATAGTCCTTGGATGATGAGCTTTTATATAATACTTATTTTTTCTTTCTAGAGAGTTAGAGTAAGATTTATCAATAGTTTCGAAAATAGTAATAAGACTATCCTTAGCGATATTACACAATGATTCATCTAAATTGGAAAGTAAATCAATATAATTGAAAACCTTGTTTGTATTATTAATTTTATTGAATATTTTCTTCAAATTATCAGAGAATTTATTAAAAATCATTTCTTTTAAGACTTTTGTATAATTATTTGATATAATATTCATATGGAAGACCTCCTTAAGTGTTTTTGTCAATTACATTTTAACAAAAGGTCTTCCTTTTTGTATACCTAATCCCAAAACTATTTTACACTATCTATATTTATAATTTCTTTTATTAAAAATAAAAGTGTGATATAATAGCTATTTATAAAAGAAAGGAACTGAGAAAATGAATGAACTATATCTAGAGACGCCAACTATTGAAAGACAACATGAGGCAGTGGAATATATCTATGAACTAGAGCAAAATAACTTACCATATTCTGGCACTGGATATTTAGAAAGATATACTAATAACTATAAATTATGGCTAAAACAATTAAAAAAATATGAATCTCCTTTAACTTGTCCTGACAATGTTTGCCCTGGATTTACTTATTTTCTAATAAGAAACAATGATGATAAAATAATAGGAATGATAAACATAAGAACAAAACTAACAGACAGAGTAAAAGTCCACGGTGGAAATATAGGATATAGCATACGTCCAACGGAACAACATAAAGGATACGGTAAAGAAATTTTAAAATTAGGATTAAATAAATGTAGAGAAAAAGGAATGAAAAAAATTACAATTGTAACCAATAGTGAAAATATAGCTTCATCAAAAATAATCAAAAGCTGTAATGGTATAATGATAAACTCTATTCCTAGTTTAGAATACAAAAATCAGAGAGATCTTATATATACAATTACATTATAAAAAGATTATTGAATTATTATCATAATTCTTAAATAATCTTATATAAAATAATAAGGCGTATAAATAAACTATCATAGAAAATTTTATTTATACGCCTCAAAATAATTATATACAAACTTTTAATCTTTAATAATATTTAAATTTTTGAATTCTTTTAATTTTTTTAATCTAAACTACCATTAAATACAATTTCATCATGCCCCCTAGTATAATAACTATCTCTTATTTCAGTAATTTTCCAATCATAATGATACATAAAATGAAGAAAATATTGAACTTTTGCTGCAGGCATAGTAATTAATGGATTTTTTGTATCTAAATAATCTAATGATTTATTCATCAATGCTCGACCTATTCCTATATTCCTAGCATGTTCTGCAATATAAAATGTACAAACTTTTCTCTCATTAGCATTTTTCTTGACAAAAGCTACTCCACAAATGTTGCCATGAAGTTCTACAAAAAACACTTCCCTATCACCCTTTTTTACACCAGGTAAATGTGTCTGATAATACCACTCATAATGATGTGGATAATCGTGCGTCAAATGATCTGTAACATAATATATTCGGTTTGCAAGATTATTAAAAATTTCATCGTCAAATATATATTTTGATAATCTTTCTATTTTATAACTCATTTTTACTCCTATAAATATAACTGCATTAGTAGCATATAATAATCAAATTTAAACTTGTCATATTTAATTCCTAATTTATTAAGGAATTCTTGAACGTATTCTTCTCCGAAATTTCTAATAATAGATCTAATAACTATAGCAATATCAAACCATCTATCAGCAATTCCACAATCACCAACATCAATAAATCCTGAAAACTTTCCGTTTTCCGCAAATATATTAGGCAAGCTAATATCCCCATGACTAAAACACAAATCCTCGGTAAATTTATTATCTTTTAAATATTCTAATATGCCTTCAGGGGTACCAAATCTTTCTAAAGTTTTTTTATCTATGTTTTCTGATGTTATTAATCCTTTTTTTATATTGCTTTCAGCAAGTGATAATTTATAATCTAAAGAAACATTTATAGGACAATCTTTAATATCAACATTATATAGTAACTTAAATGATTCTACAATTATATCAACGCCTTCAGATTGGTGGCTCATATAGTAGTCAGAACAAACCATTTCACCAGGAACTTTTGTCGTTATTAGATATTCGATTTGATCATTTACTTCATGCAAGATTATTTTAGGAACTGGTAATTTATTTTGTAAATATTTAAGTTTAGTATATTCATTATTTAAAAATTCTTTTGCGCCAATTTTTAAAAAATATTCTTTACTATCCTTAACAATATGAAAAACTTGAGTATTTGAATAACCAATCTTAATTTCCTCACATTCAACATTTTTTAAAAATTGTTTCACTTTACCTGTTAATTTATATTTAAAAATCATCATATTGCCTCCTTTATCTGTTCCTTCCGTTTCTTGTATTATTTTTTGTTAATTCTAGTCTTTTCTCTTTTTGATGTTTATAATCATCATAATTCCCAAGATATTCATTAACCTTAGTATCTTCAATATATAATATTCTTCTGGCTAGTTTATTAATAAAATATCTATCATGAGATATGAACATCAAAGTCCCCGGATAATCGGCTAAGGCTTCTTCCAGCACTTCCTTGGTGTCTATATCAATATGGTTAGTAGGCTCATCAAGTACAAGAAAATTAGCATTTTTTTGGATTAATTCAAATAATTTAAGTCTTACTTTTTCTCCCCCAGACAAGCTTCCAACTCTTTTAAATACATTTTCTCCATAGAATAAGAATTTAGCAAGCGACGCTCTTAAATGTGTTTCGCTTCCATTAAAATATTCTCTCGCTGTATCAAGAACTGTTGCCGTTTCATTATCAAATTTAATTTCTTGTGGAATATAACCAATTGAAACATTACTTCCTAATTTAATTTCTCCATCTAAAATTTCCACATCCCCAAGCATTGCTTTAACAAATGTTGATTTACCACTACCGTTTTTACCCATCATACAAACTTTTTCGCCAAATCTAACTTGAAAATCTGCTCCATCAAAGATCACTCTATCTCCTAAAATAATTCCTAAATCTGTAACCTTCAAAACCTCTTTACCTGATCTTTCATTGATTTGAAAATCTAAAGGTATTTCTTTTTTTGTTTCAGGTTTATCCAATAATTCTAGTTTATCCAATCTTTTCTGAATGCTAGCGGCTCTTTTAAAAAATCCAACGCC
>CALVRP010000046.1 GCA_944358665.1 uncultured Bacilli bacterium | reverse complement strand
CCTTAGAACTTATATCAGATAATTCATAATATAAATTTTCTATTTTATTTAACTTTTCTTTACAATCTTTATCATCTACAGAGCCATAAGTTCCAATAAATAATGTTTTATCAGAATTTATCAATCTTAAAAATGGTTCTAATTCTTCTTTTGAATATGGAACTTGAGTCATAAAAACATCTATTTCACTATTAGTTTTTGGATAACAATTAGGTTTATGATAAAAATCTTCATTATTTGGATATTTAACTATGACATTTCCATCATATGTCACTAATTCTCCTGTAAAAGTCTCAATTCCGCTACTACGTTTTATTGTTTCAGCAAATGGAGAAATAACTATTGGCTGATATCTTGTCTTATTTTTTATTTCAATAGTAATGGTGTCAAATATTCCTTTTCCAAATTCCGCCATAACATAATGAACATTATCATTTTTATTCATAGCCTTAAATAAACTCACATAATTAGAAGCAACCTCTCTTCTTCGAGCAACCCATTCGACAAATAAATTTTGATATTTATCAAAATTTTCAAACGAATCTTCAATTCCGTAAGCTTTTTTAAATTCTTTAAACATTTTATTCAAATAATCATAATACATTTAAACCTCTCCTTTGTTGCCTATATATTATACAATATTCATATAAAAAGAGCAATGTTCCTAAAATCATATAAAACTCAATAAAAAATATTTTAGTATATATATCATTTATTTAGATAGCTTACCATTAAAACAAAGCTCTTTTACCCCTTTCTTATATATTCCATCAGCAACCTCAACTAATTTCCAATCATATTTTTTTATTATTTTTTCAAACATTGGTAAAATGTCCTCCGCAAAAGTAATTAAGGGTTTTTCTGTTCCCAGAAAATTTATAGCCTCTTTTAAAAGCAAACTGCCAACCCCCCTGCATTCTATAATCTGGAATAACATATAACGTACACAATTTTCTTTCGTCCGCTTCTTTTTTCAAACAACATACTCCAACAATTTTACCTTGTTCATTTTTTACAAATATAATATCCCTACTTTGGCGATAACAGCCTTTAACTTGTTTATTAAAAAACCATTTTTTATAATTTGGATATGCTTCTTTTAAATGTTTTGTAGTTTGATAAATTTCTTTAATAATCTTTGTAAATTGAGACTTTTTTTCATCATCTAAATAATTTCTTATATTGTCAACTATCATATGCCGGTCCTCCATAAGCTCTATATTATTATAAAAATGTTCTTTTGCGGCACTAATAAATTTTATTATATATTTTTCTTTAATTTTCTATTTTCTAATTCCGCATATATTGGTTCTTGACATTTTATATATCTATAAAATTGTGGGATAACAAATTTTTCATATTTATATTTGATACAATCTAATTTTATTGGCCCTAAAAACTCGTGAAATTCATTAATATGTAAAGCATAACATTCATTACAACCATCAAAATATTTGGTTATATCTTGATAATCAGAACACTTTGTCTCTTCTATAATATAATTTACATCACCTTTTAAAATTTTATCAACCAATATATATCCAACTATAGCCTTGTCAACGCCCGAAGAATATATGTATATTTTCTTATTACAATTCTTATCACCAATACTCTTCCGACGAAATTCAAACTTCTTTATTCCCGCAAATATTTGCTTAACATATTTTGTTTTTATTGACATTAATAATACTTCGTTCATGTTATTCCTCCAGTTTTGGAAAATTTTATTTATTCATTAATAAAATTATTTGTTTTTTTTAACAACTAATTCCTTATAACTAGCATTTTTATCGAATTCTCATGTAAATACAGTTCCCATTAAACTTAGAATTTCATAGTTTGCTTTATTATAAAATACCTTATCATCTTCGGCCAAACGAAATCTAGCCTCATAAACACGGCCAACACCACACTTTATAATTCATTTTATTACCAATTTAATTTTAACTTTTTTCCTTATAATAGTCAATTATTTAGCAAGAAAAAATATTTAAACAAATATAAAAACCATTGAAAATTCAATGGTTATTTTCATTTGGTGCGAGGAACGGGACTTGAACCCGCACAAAGTTTCCTTCACTACCCCCTCAAAGTAGCGCGTCTACCGATTCCGCCATCCTCGCAAGTTAGTTATCAAAAGATAACTACTTAGTTTCCCCTATCCAATTACTTAAAGCACCTAAATTATAAACTTTCGTATAGCCTAAATCAATTAAATCCTCGGCAGCTTTCGTTGCTCTAGAACCACTTTGACAATAAAGAATGATTTCTTTATCTTTAGCCACATCAATACTACTTATTTCATCATAAGGAATATTAATTGCGCCTTTAATATGTTTACTATTATACTCCGCTTCAGTTCTAACATCAACTACTATTGCCCCATTATCTACTAAAGTTGCGGCTTCAGCTCCATTTATATTGAGATAATTAGGTTTAGTTAATCCGCTTCCAAAACTAAGAAATAATACAGCTAATATTAATACAGTTATCACAACTATATATATTTTTTTACTATTCATAATTACCCCCTTAAAGCTTTAAACATTTTCTTCCATAGATTTTTAGAAGAATAATTTAAAATTCCTACTTTATATATTTTAAGGCCATATTTAATTAACAAGAAGACAACAATTACCATAATCAGTATAGCAACAATAAATTCAAAGACGCCTATTTGCCCAAGCACTAAAAGTGAAGGTGCAAGTATAGCGGAAATAAATGGGAAGAACGCCAATATTTTAATAAATAATGAGCCCTCAAATACGCCGGCCATAATTGCTAGATAATAGCCAATTAAAGAAATAATCATAATTGGTGTTTGTAATTGTTGGAAGTCTTCAATATTAGTTGTCATTGACGCTAAAACGCCAGCTAAAAGTGAATAAGCTAAGAATGTTACCAACATCAATATTATAACCAAAGGGATAATATAAACAAGCTCATTTATAACATCACTTGATAAAATCGAATTTACCATGCCGCTAATATCAACGCCAGCTGAAGCTGGAATATCCGTAATACTAGTGCCACCAAGTAACATTCTAGAGACAAGTCCTAGAACGACAAAGGCGACGAGTAATGCTCCCTGAATTAAAACAAACAAGTTACTTGCAATTACTTTTGAGAAGAAATGAACTTTTGGAGAAACACTAGAAATAATTATTTCCATACCTCTAGTTGTTTTTTCATCATTAACTTCAGCCCCAACCATTTGAACTAAGAATAACGATAAGATAAAGAAAGGTAAAATGACAAAAGGAAAGACTGTTGACATAATCATTTGCGTACCTTCTTCTTCACCTTTTTTATTTTCATCTAAAATAACTCTTTCAATATCAACACTTTCAGATATTTTAGCAAGTTCCACTGGATCAACATCACTTAAAGATAAAGCCACACTTTGTTTTGCACTATTAATAATTCCACTAATTTGCGCAAAATCATAACTATTTATATAGCCATCAGATATAAGTTCGGCATTAATGGTATTATTTTCATCACTATTAATAGTTAAATACCAGGCATCTTTATTATCTTCGTCCTTAAATATTTCTTCACTACTTTTATCAGTTTTCTTAAGTTCAAAAACTTCTTCATCATCATCTAACAGTTTTGTATAATTTTTATTTTGAAGTTTCAAAGTTTCATAAGTCATATTACTTTTATCATTGACATAGATGATTTGATTATCGTTAAAGTCACCACCAAAAAACTTAATAATACCATCAATATTAAACAAACATAAAATAACAATTAAAATTAAAATATTGGCAGCCACAAACCACTTTGTTTTTATTTTTCGTTTTAGGCTCTCACCTACTAAGAATTTTAATTTTTTAGTCATAGGTTTCACCTACTTTCGCAATAAATATTTCGTTTAAACTAGGTTCTTCAACGCTAAATTTTGTGATATTAGCACACTTACTAACGACTTTAAAAACATCTTTAGCAATATCCATATTATCAATTTTTACTTCATATTCTAAACCTTTAGATTCTACATTTATAACTCCAGGTATTTTTTTTATTTTTTCAATATCAATGTCACCTTTAATCATAATATTTTTCTTCCGATATTCTTCTTTAATATCCGCCAAATTACCACTTAAAACATCTTTGCCATTTTTTAAAATAAGTAATTTTTTGCAAAACAATTCGACGTGCTCCATCCGGTGCGAAGAAAAAATAATCATGCTTCCTTCTTCTGCCATTTGTGTAATTTGTTTTTTAAATAACTCAACATTAAAAGGATCTAAACCCGAAAATGGTTCATCTAATATTAATAATTTTGGTTTGTTTAAAATAGAAACAATGAACTGAATTTTTTGTTGATTACCTTTAGATAATTCTTTTATTTTTTTATCTTTATATTCTGTAATTCCAAATTTTTCCAAAAGTTCATCTAATCTTTTTAAAATATCCTCTTTATTCATGCCTTTTAAAGTTCCATAATAAATTGCTTGCTCCTTTACAGTAAATTTAGTAAGAAGACTTCTTTCTTCGGTTAAAAAACCAATGTTATCAGTAACACTATAATCAATTTTTTTACCATTTAAAGTAACCGTACCACTAGTTGGCTCTAAAAGTCCAATAATCATTCTAAATGTTGTTGTTTTACCAGCACCATTAACACCAAGAAGCCCGAAGATTTCTCCCGGACTTACTTTAAAAGATAAATTATCAACAGCTAAAAAATTATCATAATATTTTGTTATGTTATCTACTTTAAGCATTATATCACCCTATCAATCTTATTATATCGTTATATGTTATCAAAATCATGAGCGCCATTAATAGGAAAAATCCTATAGAATGAATTGTGTTTTCAAATTTTGGATCAACTGGACTACCTTTAATTTTCTCAATAATTAAGAATAGTATTCTGCCGCCATCAAATGCCGGTATTGGTAAGAAATTAATAAAACCAACATTAATACTAATAAAAGCTGTTAAATAAACAAGATTTATCAAGCCTGCACTAGCGGCATCGCCAACCACACTATAAATACCAACCGGGCCAGCCAAAGAAGATACTGATAACTGACCTGTTACTAAATAGAAGATTACAAATACCATTTGATATAGTAAACTAAATGTTTTTTCAAAAGCATACTTAATAGATGCAAAAACGCCATGCTCTACTTCATCAGTTACTTGGAAACCATATTTATAAGTGTCTTCACCATCAACTTTAACCAGTTTTGGATCTAAAACTACCGTTTCGGTTTTTCCATTACGATCAACTTCTACGGTAATAGTTTCTCCCATATTTACTTGAAGTTGCAATGTTAACTTATCTGTTGTATTCGCACTCTTACCATTAACGGTTAAGATTTTATCGCCTTCCTCTAGCCCTGATGTACTAGCCGGATACCCTTCCTCAATATGACCAACAATTGGCATATTTTGAGGAGCACCATTAACAAGACCAACGATAAAAAGTAAAACAATGGCTAAAATAAAATTCATCATAATACCGGCAATAACGGTCATGAATTTTTGACCAAAAGTTTTACTAGTAAATTTCTTATCTTTCGGAATATCTGTATCATCTTCGATTTCTTCCCCGGCCATTTGAACAAAACCACCAATGGGGAAAAGTCTAATACAGTAATCCGTTTCATCATTTTTACGATTCCATTTAAAAATCCGAGGCCCCATACCTATAGAAAATTCATAGACATAAATACCGGATTTTTTTGCAAAAATAAAATGCCCAAGTTCATGAATAAATACTATTATACCTAATATTATTATAAAATAAATTAATGTCATATCTTCCTCCTAAAGTATATTAATAAAAAGCATAAAACCAAGCATTACAAAAATCATACTATCGAGTCTATCTAAAACCCCACCATGACCCGGGATAAGATTAGAAAAATCTTTTTTACCAAAATAACGTTTAATCGCTGAAAATACTAAATCACCAAACTGACCAACTATTGATAAGAAGGTACACACTGCAAGAATTAATATCTTAGAAACTTCAGGATCTATACAAGTATAGTAAAATAAACTACAAGCAAAGACTGAGAAAATCGTTCCGCCAATTAATCCTTCCCATGTTTTGTTAGGTGATACTTCCGGAAGAAGTTTATGTTTTCCAATAAGCATACCTGTAACATAAGCAAAAATATCAGTAATAATTGGAATAGAAATCAGGAACAAGAACATTTTAAGGCCCATTTCTCTTACGGTAATAAATAAAGATAAAGAAATACCCAAGAATAATATTCCGCCAATTAAATAAAAGGCATCATTAATACTATATTTTTTTCTTTCATGATATAAAACTGTCGGAAATAAGAATAATATTACCAACGCCGTTAAAAGTCTATAGTCAAGGGTATAGGCTTCACTGTTAGAATTAATTCCAACTAGCATAAGTAAAGTAACGAAAATATACGCTATTAATCTAATAAATGATGGTATTGGTTTCTTAGAATCCTTAATATCCAAAAATTCTTTTAAAGCAATCATGGATACAATATAAAGGCCAACGTTAAACCACACACCTCCCGCAATTATTAAAGGTACTAATATTATAAGCATTACTATCGCACTAATTATTCTTGTTTTCATCTTTTA
>CALVRP010000045.1 GCA_944358665.1 uncultured Bacilli bacterium | reverse complement strand
CATGATAAGCAACTAATTTCTTGTCGTTTTCAGTATATTTTTTAGATTTTTTAGCTGGACCCATTAATACTCTATCATGAGCTTCATCTATTTCTAACATAGTAATACTTTCTTTATTTCTTCTAACGGCTAATAACGCAGCCTCATTAAGTAAGTTTTCTAAATCAGCCCCACTAAATCCTACTGTTCTTTCAGATATATTTTTTAAAGATACATTTTTAGCAAAAGTCTTACCTTTAGCATGAACATTTAATATTTCTTCTCTTCCTTTAGCATCTGGTAAATTAACTTGAACTTGTCTATCAAATCTACCCGGTCTTAAAAGAGCTGGATCTAAAACATCTGGTCTATTTGTAGCAGCAATAATTATAATTCCTTCATTAGCACCAAAACCATCCATTTCAGTTAATAATTGATTTAATGTTTGTTCTCTTTCATCATGGCCACCGCCTAAACCAGCACCTCTTTGACGGCCTACAGCATCTATTTCATCGATAAAGATTAAACATGGGGCATTATGTTTTGCTTGTTTAAACATATCCCTTACACGAGATGCTCCAACACCAACAAACAATTCAACAAATTCAGAACCACTTATATAATAAAATGGTACATTAGCTTCACCAGCAACAGCTTTAGCAAGTAATGTTTTACCAGTTCCTGGAGGGCCTACTAATAGAACTCCTTTAGGAATTCTTGCACCCATTTTTTGGAATTTTTTAGGATTCTTTAAGAAGTCAATAAGTTCACTCATTTCTTCTTTTTCTTCATCTAGACCAGCAACATCTTTAAACGTTACTTTAGTTTCACCACCGCTTAATCTAGCTTTAGAACGACCGAAATCCATAGATTTATTGCCGCCGCCCAATTGTCTTGTAATAAAGTAGAACGCTACACCAATTAAAATAAGCATAGGTAAAACGTTTATTAAAAATTGAATAAAGGTACTAGATTCCGGATCTGTTGATGTTGTAAGTTTAAAGTTACCCTCATCTTCAGCATTGTATAGTTTAACCATTGTTTCATCTGTAAGTGGCATGTTAAAAGTAAATGATTCATTTTCACTATATTCTTTTAAACTACCATTAATAACATATACTCCAGATTTACTTCTAGGTACAATATTTATTTCTTCAACCTTTTTATCTTCAACATTTTCCATGAATTCATCATAAGTAAGTTCATGAACTTCCTGATTCATGGTACTAAATAATATCATTATACCAAATAGGAAAATGAATAAAAATAAATATGGTAATAATCCTCTTTTAATAACTTTTTTGTTCATAAAAACTCCCTTCATTTAAAGATACTTAATTATTATATCATAGTTTTCTTCTTTTTGTTTATCAAATTTAGATTTTTTTAAACCAGGAATCCAAATAATTTCATCATCACTACTAACAACGATTGGAAAAGTTTCACGGTCAGCTAATTTTACTTTTTCATCAATAAAAATATCTTTAACTTTTTTCGTGCCGTTTAAACCTTTTATTTGCATTTTATCGCCATTTTTTCTAGTTCTTACATATAGTGGCATTTTAATTTCGGCGCTATTTAGTTTAATAACATTATTACTAGTATCAGTACATTTATCTACTAATTTTAATTCATGACCATTTGGTAATAATAAATATCCTGAAAACTCAAAATTATAGTTTTCTGTATTTTCTACTTCAACAATTTTAAACTTATTATATTCTTTTTTTGCTATTTTATTATTTGGTAAATTTATTTTAACATTAGTTTTCTTGTTCATAATTAAATCATAAATTGCTTTTGTATGAACATCACTAATTAACATTAAATCATCGCCATAATAATCCTCTAAAATAAGTTCGATAATTTTCATTTGCATAACATTGTCTTCATTTTTAAAACCTAAAACATCTAAAACACCATTTTTATACATATTATGCATTTTATCTCTAGCTATCTTATCAATATAATCACTATAGCTTAGTAACAGTTTACTAAACTTATAAAACTTTAAATGAACATTTTTATCTTCTTTTTTTAAAAATGGTAAAACATAATGTCTAAATCTATTTCGCGTATAAACATCTTCATTATTAGATTCATCGGTAGCATAAGAAATATTATTCGCATCCGCATATTTTGTAATCTCATCTTTTGTATAAGTGATTAGTGGTCTTAAAATTTTATAATTTTCTTTTTCTATAATAGAAGAAAATCCAGCGTAACCTTTTAAATTAGAACCACGAACAAGCCTCATTAAAATAGTTTCCATTAAGTCATCACCATGATGAGCGGTGAGAAGAATATTAGCGTTATACTTTTTTAAACATTTTTCAAAAAATTCATAGCGTTTTATTCTAGCAAATTCATGAAAATTATCATCTGTATATTCATTAATTTCCATATATTCAAAAGTGCAGTTATTATTTATAGTATAATCTTTTACCATTACTGCCTCATCTTCACTAGCAAGTCGGTGTTTATGATTAACATGGGCAGCTATAATATTTAAATTTAATTTTTCTTTTAATTTAATTAATAAAGAAAATAAAACCATCGAATCAGGGCCACCACTGACTGCAATAACAACACTACTATTTAAAGGAATATTTTTTTCTAAAAATTTTAAAGCATCTTTCACTCATTATCACCCCACTTTATTGGTTTAATTCCATGAGTAACTAAAAAATTATTGGTTTTAGAAAATGGTTTACTTCCAAAAAAGCCACGACTAGCCGAAAGTGGTGATGGATGAACACTTTCAATTATATAATGATTAGGATTAGTGATTAGTTCTTTTTTACTACGTGCATAACTTCCCCATAAAATAAACACTATTGGTTTTTCTCTTTCGTTTAATATTTTTATTAAGTCATCCGTAAATATTTCCCAGCCTTTGTCTTTATGTGAAAGTGGTGTATCTTTAACTACCGTCATAATAGAGTTTAATAAAAATACGCCTTGTTTTGCCCAATCAGTCAAATCATTATTTTCTCTTTTAATATGTAAGTCATTATACAATTCCTTAAAAATATTATCAAGCGAAGGTGGTCTTCTAACCCCTTTTTGCACAGAAAAAGATAGTCCGTGTGCTTCTCCAGTGCCATGATAAGGATCTTGCCCTAAAATAACTACTTTTACCTCATCATAATCAGTATATCTTAAAGCATTAAATATGTC
>CALVRP010000044.1 GCA_944358665.1 uncultured Bacilli bacterium | reverse complement strand
TTATATTAATGGTGATTATAATAGATTAACTCAAGTATTTTTAAACATTTTTAAAAATAGTATTGAAGCTATTGACGATAAAGGGGAGATTACTTTATGGGAAGAAGTTAAAAATGATAAAGTATGTATTAATATCAAAGATACAGGTAACGGTATTTCTAAAGAAGATATGAAATATATAAAAGAAGCTTTTTATACAACTAAGGTAAGGGGGACCGGATTAGGTGTTTCTCTTTCAAATGAAATTATTATGGCTCATGATGGAAAACTTATATATGATTCTAAAGAGGGAGAATATACTTTAGTTAAAGTTATTTTACCATTAGAAAAAGTAGGTGATTAACCTACTTCGGGATAGTAACTGGCTTCAAATGTATGATTAGTACTATCTAATTCTGATAATTCATTAGTGGTTACTAAGAAAAATTTGTGTAATAATAAATTAGAACCATCTGTGGTTACTGGATCATCCCAAGTTAAATCTAAGTGAAGCCACTGACCATCTATGTAGACTAAATTCCAAATATGATTGTTGTTGGCAATTTTATAATTTGGAATTTTCAATTCATCTAAATATAATTTCATTGCGTCACTATAGCCACTACATAAGGCTTTTCCTTCCAATAGAGGACCATTCGCTTTATGAGAATTATAAGTACTACTTTCTGTATTGCCTTTTTCAATATTTACAGCTCTTTCTTCGTCATAAGAAGAATTATTTATAACATAATCATGATAAGCATTTATTTTTTCCCGGTCACTCATACTATCATTTATAACTTCATTTTTTATAGTTTCAATTTTTTCGTTTATTTTTTTTATATCATCGTTACTATATAATTTTTGAACGCTAACGGTCGCTTTGCCATAGTTATTAGTGGTTATATATAATTTTTCATAACTATTATAAGGAGAAACCATATTGTTGATTACTGATAAAAGGGCTTGATCATTTGAAATATCAGCCAAATCATTAGTGCATTTTTTATAGTTATTATCACAATAGAAAGTAAATTCGTCCCAACCATTATTCAAAACGGTATAGATAACATTAAGAATTCCTTGCCTATCTTTTACGTGAAAATCATCAGTTTCTTCTACAAATTTAAAGGGAAAATCATTCTTATATTCATTTGCATCTTTAACTTCGACGTTTGCGTACTGAACAGCATTGCCCATAACAAATGTAACAATTTGTTCACGATAAATATAACAGAATACAAGAAGTCCAAGTAAAATAATTGTGGATAACCAACCAATAATTTTTTTCATAATCATTCACCTACTAAATATTATATCAAAAAAAAAGTAAATTAGCTCATTTGATTTACTTTTTTTGTTAATCTTGATTTCTTGCGGGCTGCTGTGTTTTTAGCCACTACCTTCGCACTTACTGCTTTATCAATTCTTTTAATAGCTGTTTTTAAGTTTTCATTAGCTTTTTCTTTATCTTTATTAGCAATACTTCTTTCAACATTTTTACATGCTGTTTTCATACTTGCACTATACATATTATTTCTTTCTGATTTTTTTTCGTTTACTAAAATGCGTTTTTTTGCGTTTTTCATATTGGCCATAATTTTCACCTCCCAGCCATTAGTAAATATATTTTAACAAAAAAATTAAGAAAATGCAAATAAAATTAGTGTTTTTTGGAAAAATAATTTATGGGTGATAAAATGAGTCATGAAATTGATTTGAAAAATTATGAAGTTAGAACCGATTTAGCTATAGAACTTGTTACTGATGGAAAAGAAAATTTAAATAAAGATAATATTAAAGTAACTGATATTGATTTAAATTCTGAAAATGCTAAAAAGATAAATAAAAAAGAAGGTCATTATATTACTATTGAATTTGAAGATATTACTGACTATGATAATAAAGAAAAAGTTAAAGATGTTTTAGTAACCGAACTTAATAAGTTGATTAAGCCAATATCTTTAAATGATAATAGTTTAATTTTAGTTGTTGGTTTGGGGAATAGAAAATCGACGCCTGATTCTTTAGGCCCCTTAGTAACTGATAAAGTGCTAGTGACGAATCATTTGGCGCTATATGGACATATGGAAGATGGCTTTAAAAGAGTTTGTGCTTTAACACCTGGTGTTATGGGAGAAACTGGTATTGAAACTAGTGATTTACTTTATAATTTGGTTTCTTTTTTAAAACCAAATTTAGTAATTACTATTGATGCCTTAGCAGCTAGTTCTATTGAAAGGCTTAACAAAACAATTCAAATGACTGATGCTGGTATAAATCCAGGGAGCGGTGTTGGAAATAAAAGAAAAGAAATCAGTAAGGATACTTTAAATGTTCCAGTAATTGCCATTGGTGTTCCAACGGTTGTTGATGCAACTTCAATTGTTAGCGATACAATAAATTATATGTATAAACATTTTGCTTATTCAAAGGAAAATTATGATAATCCTGCTAGTAAATTACAAGTAGGGGTTAATTATTTAGAAAAAAATGTAAGTATCGCTGATACTGATAAACAAAACCTTCTTGGAATAGTTGGTTCTTTAAATGAAAATGATATAAAACATTTAATTTTTGAAGTGTTAAATCCCATTGGATATAATTTAATGGTAACACCTAAAGAAGAAGATTTTGTTATTGAAAAATTGTCAAGTTTAATTAGTGAGGGTATTAATCAAACATTGCATGATAAAGCAAATAATATATAAAAAAAGCACGGTCAATCAAATCCCGTCATTTGAATATGGCCGTGTTTTTATGAAAATACAACAGTCTTATTGTTATTTCTAGGATAAGGCTTTTTTTCATTAGTAAGCCCTAAAATATAATCAGTACTGGTATTGTAAAACATTGCTAGTTTTTTTAATACTTCGTTTGGAATGTTATTTTCTTCAGTTTCATAATGAGAATACCCTCGCTGGCTAATGCCAATTATTTTAGCGACATCTTTTTGCAGTAAGTCATGGTCTTCTCTTAAGTCTCTTAATCTGTTCATATGATCCTCCAGTTAAAATTTTACTATAGACTAAAAGAGGCTACCGTTTTTTAGTCTAAATTAGTCTGTTGTTTAAATAAAAATATAGCAACTCGATGATAAATTAATTAAAATGTATTAGGGATTTAGAAAAAATTAATTGACTAGAAAAATATATAAATGTATAATAACAATAGGTGAAAGATATGAAAAATGGTTTTACATTGATAGAGTTATTGACCGTTATTGTTCTTTTAGGGGTTATTGCTGCCATAACAGTTCCGATTATTGTTGATACGATTAATAACTCAAGATATGATTCTTGCGAGGAAAATATTCGTACGATTGAAAATGCGGCTGAAAGATGGCATGCACATAATCCATCAGAAGTAAGTAAAAGTGTGGCTAAAACAATAACTGTTCAAGAACTTCAAGATGAGGGTTACTTATCGGCTAGTGATGATGTCATAAATCCAATTACTAATAATAGTATGAGTTCTGAAATTGTAACAATTACTTATGATGAAGAATATAATCAATATAGTTATAAAATGAGAGAAGGCATCTGCACAAAATAGGTGTTTTTATTTAATATGAGTATTAGGTGATGAAATGTTAAAAGAATTATATTTAAAATATAGAGAGATAATTAATTATTTAATATTTGGCGTTTTAACAACCGTAGTTAGTATTGTATCTTATATGTTGTTTGCAAATTTACTGTTTAGTGAAAAAACGGATATTACTGTACAGATAAGCAATGTATTATCTTGGATATGTGCGGTTATTTTTGCTTATTTAACTAATAGAAAGTATGTTTTTAACAGTAAATCCGAAGGAAAAGAAAAATATAAAGAAGTTTTTAACTTTTTTCTCGCAAGATTTTTTTCATTAATTATTGATATGGCATTAATGTTTGTCTTATTTAGTTTAATGCATATTGATGATACAATTAGTAAAATTATTGTTCAATTTGTTATTGTAATTATTAATTATGTTTTTAGTAAGTTTTTGGTTTTTAAAAATACAGATTAATTTCTACTTTTTTTAATAAAAAGAGATTTTAAATTATTTTTTTATAAGATATTTATAGTATCAAAAAAATGTAATGTATATTAGTTTTTGTAACGGAATAAAAAATATTAGTAAAAAATGAAGTGTATAAAAAGGTAAAGATTATTTTAGAAAATAAAGTGATTTAAATAAGTGATAAATAAAAATCTTTACAAAAAATAAAAGTTGTGTTATAGTTTTGTTAATTGATGAAGAGAAATTCTTAGTAGTTATTTAATTAGTAATTAGGAAGTTAGTGGGTGCTGAAAACTAACCAAGATTAAATGATGAAATACAAATTTTGAGTCAAATCGGTTTGTCGCCGTTATCTGATAAAGTGCATAGAATACTATGAATTAAGGTGGTACCGCGGGCTTGTCTCGTCCTTAACTCATCAGTATTCTTTTTATTTATAAGGAGGAAGAATATGATAAAAAGAATAATATTCGATATTGATAATACATTAATACTTTTTAAAGATGAGTTTATTAAATATTATGCCGAGATATTTCCTGATAAAGATTTAAAAAAGGCTAAAGAAGTATATGACGTTCTTGAATTTTATGAAGATGAAGAAAATATTTATAGTGAAGAGGCTATGCTTAGTTTTTTAAATCGTAAATTAGATTATAACTTTGATATTAACATGATAAAAAAAATAAATAAAGAAGTGGCTGAAAATTGGGTGAATGAGCCTGATGAAGATATTATCAGCACATTTGAATATTTATCTCAAAAGTATGAAATATACGCTTTAACAAATTGGTTTACTGATGCGCAAAAAAGAAGATTAGAAAAATTTGGGATCCTTAAATATTTTACTAAAGTAATTGGTACTGATATGGTAAAAATTAAACCAAATAAAGAAGCCTATTTGATGGCAAGTAGGGGCCTAAAAATGGAAGAATGTCTATTCATTGGTGACAGTCCTAAAAAGGATTTAGATGTGCCTTATCAAATGGGAGCTAAAGTAATTCATTTTGATAATAATTATAAAAATAATACAAAATATCAAAAAATTAGAGAAATTAAAGAATTAAAAAATATTTTATAAGGAGGAATACTATGGAAATAAATAAATATATTGATCATACAAATTTAAAAATGGATGCGACTAGTGAAGATATTGCTAGATTGTGTAGAGAGGCAATAGAATATGATTTTTATGCAGTTTGTGTTCATCCAAGTTATGTATCACTTGCTAAAGATTTATTAAAAGATACTAATATTTTGGTGGCTACAGTTGTAGGTTTTCCACTTGGGATGAACAGCCCCAAAACAAAAGTTTTTGAAGCTATAGATGCGGTGGAAATGGGTGCTGATGAAATTGATATGGTTATTAATGTTGGTGCTTTAAAGGAAAAAGAATATGATTATGTTAAGAGTGAAATTGAAGAGATTCGCGATTCGATTGATGGAAAGACTTTAAAAGTTATTATTGAAACTTCGCTTTTGACTAAAGAAGAAATAATTAAAATGACCGAAATATGTAATGAAACATTTGTGAGTTTTATTAAAACATCTACTGGATTTGGCGAAAGAGGTGCTAGTCTTGAAGATATTGATATTATTAATGAACATAAAAATGAAGTTTTAGAAATCAAGGCTAGTGGTGGCATCAAAACTTTAAAATTTGCTGATGAACTTATTAAGAAAGGTGTAAGCAGGATTGGAACCAGTAGTGGCGTAAATATTATGAAAGAGTTAGAACAAGATTATTTTAAAAAGGAGGAATAATATGAATTTATATGAGGATTTAAAATGGCGCGGTCTTATTAAAGACGAGGCTGGCGATATCGAAAAGGTAATTAATGGAGATAGTATAACTTTTTATTGGGGAACTGATCCTTCAGCAGATAGTTTGCATGTTGGTCATTTATCTTCTTTACTTACAGCTAAAAGATTACAAATGGGAGGTCACCATCCTATTTTATTAGTTGGCGGGGCAACTGGTATGATAGGTGATCCTAGACCAACAACTGAAAGAGCGATGATTAGTAAAGAAGATGTGCTTAAAAATTATGATGCTTTGCACAAACAAATTTCTGATTTATTTGGTTATGAAATGGTTAACAATTATGACTGGTCTAAAAATATTAATTTTATTGATTTTTTAAGAGACTATGGAAAATATTTTAATATTAATTATATGCTTGATAAAGATATAATAAGAAGAAGGTTAGATAGTGGTATTACTTATACAGAATTTTCTTATATGATAATGCAAGCTTTAGATTTCTTATGGCTTTATGAAAATAAAGGTTGTATTATGCAGGCGGCAGGTTCTGATCAATGGGGTAATATTACGGCTGGTATTGATTTAATTAGAAAGAAAACTGGTAAGGAAGTTTATGGATTTACAATGCCACTTGTTCTTGATAAAAATGGTAATAAAATCGGTAAAAGTGAAGGTAATGCGGTGTGGCTTGACAGAAATAAAACATCTAGTTATGAATTATACCAATATTTCTTAAATTCAGATGATGAGATGGTAGAGCAATATTTAAAAGTTTATACATTTTTAAGTAGAGAAGAAATTGAAAAGATTATGAAAACACATAATGAAAAGCCAGAACTTAGAATGGCTCAGAAAACTTTAGCCAAAGAAATTGTAACTTTTTTACATGGAGAAGAAGCATGTGATAGAGTTATTATGATTAGCGAAGCTCTATTTAGTGGTAAAGTTAAAAGTTTAACAAAAAAAGAAATAAATGAAGTGTTTAAAGGTGTTCCAACATTTGAAACATCTGATAATATAAATATCATTGATATGCTTGTTAATGGTAAAATTGCTAGTAGTAAAAGAGAAGCTAGAGAATTTGTTAATGCTGGTAGTATTACAATAAATGAAGAAAAAATAACTGGTGAAGAATTTATGGTAACTCGTGATATAGCAATTGAAGAAGATGTGTTAGTGATTAAAAGAGGTAAAAAGAAATACTTTATTGGAAGGATTAACTAAAAATTTATGGAAAACAATTTATCAAATTACCAAAATTTTTTTTATATAGATTTTGCAATTAAAAATAATATATATAATTTAGCACCTCGTTCTTATATGTCCCATGATGAAATTATTGAGTATGCTGATAATTTATATGATAGTTTAAAAAGCTTTCAAAATAGATTTTTAGAAATATGCCAAATGTTTAATATGTCAGAAGACATAATTAAAGCGGTTTATGATTTTATAAGTAAAATAAGAGAGAAAATTGTAAATACTAATTATACAGAACAAGATTTAAAAGAAATTTATAATTCCTATTTTGCTTCAATATCAGAAAAGAATTTAAAAGAAATCAGAAAAAATATATATGGTGATTCAACTGTATATAATGATTTTGAACATTGGATTTTGGTTGATATTATAAACGAATTTTCATCATTTAATGAACTTCTTTTATTTTTTCATTCATATGTTACTAATAATTTAAATACTTTAAGGTCGATTCCTGAAATTTCTTATAAAAATACTTCTAGTGGATCGTTATCTCTACGAGGTTTAGATAATGAATTAGGTAGAAAAATATATGAATTATTAGAAGAATTAATTTATAAAGGGACAGCTGATATAGTAGTTATAAATGAAGATAAAGTTTTAATTACAGTAAGGGACTGTGGCCATGCTTTACAAATAGAAACAGAAAGAAAAAATGAACAAGAAATTGGTGTTTATTACTTTATTCCTAAAGTTTTAGTGCCGGAAATGATTAGCAATCTTAAAGGAATTAATGCAGTAAAAGAAGATAATCTATTTGCCTTTGGCTCGTTTGTGACTAATCCAGCCAGTTTACCAATGGATATTTATGAAGTGGTTAAAGGTGTGCCTACTGACATAGAATATATGAACTATAGAAGAATGGTTAGATAAAAAATAAGAAAAATGCATATAAATGCTTGACAAACATATAATTAATGTGTATATTAGTTATGGAAAAAGAAAAGGAAAGCAGAAGTGTCCACTTCTCACCTGATTGCCATAGCAATAGGTAAATGCCATAAAGTTAAGAACTTAAAAGCATAAGTGGATACATTTTGTATTCACTTTTTTATGGAGGTGTCTAGTATCGCAAGTAAAAATAAAGATTTGTTTATAAACGAACAGATAAGAGCAAAGGAAGTTATGGTTATTGGCCCAAATGGCGAACAACTTGGTATTAAGCCAATCAATGATGCTTTAACACTCGCATCATATGCTGGGTTTGATTTAGTATTAATGAATCCGGGTGGAAAACCACCAGTATGTAAAATTATGGATTATAACAGATATAAATATGAAAATAAGAAAAAACAAAAAGAAAATATGAAAAGACAAAGAGAGGCTAATCTTGATGTTAAAGAGTATAGATTATCTGTAAATATTGATGTTCATGATTTTAATACAAGAATTAATAATGCTAAAAAATATTTAGTTAAAGGGCATAAAGTAAAAGTCTCTATTCGTTTTAAAGGAAGAGAAGTTGTTCATACTCATTTAGGTAAAGATGTTCTTTTACGTTTTGCAAAAGAGCTTGAAGAAGTGGCAATGATTGAGCAAAAACCAAAACTTGATGGTCGTTTTATGACAATGATGCTCGCACCAATTAAAGAAAAATAGGAGGAATATTATGGCAAAAAAAGTAAAACCAAAAACACATAAGGGTTTAGCAAAAGTAACAAAAGTTAGAAAAAGTGGTTCAATAGCAATTCAACATGCTAATAAAAACCACCAAACAACTAATCGTAGTAATGCCTCAAGAAGAAGAAGACATCACAAGGCAGAATTACACGGATCAGATTTAAAAAGAGTAAATACATTAATTAATAAATAAGGAGGAATATTATGACAAGAGTTAAAGGTGGTACAATTAGTCGTGCCAGACATAAAAAAGTAATGAAAAAAGCTAAAGGTTATTTTGGAAGTAAACATAGATTGTATAAAACTGCGCATGAGCAAGTAATGCATGCTGGAAAATACGCTTATAGAGATAGAAGAAATAGAAAAAGAGATTTTAGAAAATTATGGATTACAAGAATAAATGCCGCTTGTCGTCAAAATGAAATCACTTATTCTAGATTTATTAATGGTTTATCAAAAGCTGGCGTAGAAATTAATAGAAAAATGCTTTCTGAAATCGCTATTGATGATCCACAAGCGTTTACTAATTTAGTAAATAAAGCAAAAGCAGCTTTAGATGGTAAAGAATTTAAAGAAGAAGTAGTTAAGACTTCTCCTAAAAAAGAAACTAAAACGGAAGTAAAAAAAGAAACTAAGGAAGAAGTAAAAGAAGATATTTCAAAATTAACTGTAGCAGAACTTAAAAAACTAGCCAAAGAAAAAGGCGTAGCTGGTTATTCAACTATGAAAAAAGCTGAATTATTAGATGCTCTTAAATAAGGGCATTTTTTATTTGTAAAATAAAAACCACAAAACGTGGTTATTTTCTTTTTCCGGTTAATTGTAAGACTTTTCCTGCAGACTTTACTTCCAGTTCATTAGTATTTGCTAAAATATCTTTAGGATCGCCATCGCAATTTATAGGGTAATAAGGCTTTTTGTTTTCAAATGTTAAATGTAAATAATCAGTTGAAAAAGTCATATGTTTGCTAGAGCTCATAATACCGTTTGATGCAAATATACTATATCCTAGTAAAGTGAATATTTCTAATGGATTATGGATAATAGCCACCTCAAATTTGCTATCACACATATTGGCTTTTGGGTTAATTCTTAAATTAGCAAAACTTCTACCATTAAAAAATGCGATAAAAATAGCTTCTGTTTGGATTATTCTTTCATTTGTTTCATAAGTTATTTGATAAGGCTCTTTAACGATATCTCTATATAATTTTGGGTTGGTAAACAGTTGATAAGCACCATAACGAATATAACTAAATGTTCCGACATCTTTTTTATCATCGCTTTTATCGATTAAATAAGTTACAGGCGCTAAAATACCCATTGCGCCCACATAGGCAATAGGACCATTATTTATGGTAATAATTTCTCTATCTTCTATCGTTCCATTTAAAAGTTGTTTAGTGGCTTTTATCGGATTGTACCTTGGAACGTAGGTGTTTGGTCCCATGTCATTAGTTGTTCCACTTGGAATATGTCCATATATGGCTTTTTGCTCTCCATTTAATTTATGAAAAGCTTCATAGGCTGTACTAACAGTGCCATCACCACCCATCGTGAGAATAATATCAAATTGTTCATTTATAGTATTAATATTTTTTGGTAAGAAATTAGGGTGAGTACTTTCAATTGGAACTGGATCAAATCCTTCTTCTTTAATAGTATTAATAATGCGATGAAAAGTTTTTATTTTAAATCCTGATGATTTAGGATTGTATATTAATGCGCATTTTTTAGCCATGGTATCTCCTTCTTTACATATTATTTGTTTTCCACAAGAAAACGTCTAGTCATATATTATACTAATTTTGTGAATAAATTTCAATGTTTTGTGATATAATGATAAAATATATGAGGTGATAGAATGAAAAATTTATATATAGATTTTGATGGTGTTGTTGTTAACAGTACAAATATTACTTATCAAATGGCCAAAGAAAATGGTATAAGAGAAGATTATACTAATTATTTAGAATTTTTTCAAAATTTAAATTGGAGTGAAATATTGAATAGATGTAGTCAAGTTAATAATAGTTATGCTGAAATCCAGAAAATTTTAAATAGTGGAAGGTTTAATACATCAATTTTAACGCATGTGACATCGATTCATGAAGCTGAAGCAAAAATTAAATTAATTAATAAATATTTTCCTGATATGAATATTATAGTTGTACCTAAATCTATTTCTAAGGCTAAAGTGGTAAATGCTAAAGGAGCAATTTTAATTGATGATTTTGTGCCAAACTTAAATGAATGGCATGAAGCTGGCGGTATTAGTATTAGATTTGATCTAGATATGGATGGTAAAGGTTATCCTGTAATTGACCATTTAAGTGATGTTTTAGAAATAGTTTAGTTTTTTAAATTAAAACGTTTTATTTTTATTTTAAAATTGGTATAATATATTTAAGGTAGTGATAGAAGATGGATTTATGGCATTATGAAAAAGAACTTTTTAAACAAGGTTTTAATAATATTGCTGGAACCGATGAGGCGGGAAGAGGCCCATTATTTGGCCCGGTAGTTGCGGCCTGCGTGGTTTTACCTAAAGATTTTAAATTAGATGGTCTTACTGATTCTAAAAAACTTTCAGAAAAGAAAAGAGATATGTATTATGACTATATTACTAAGAATTCAGTATGGGCCACTGGGCTAGTTTCTCCAGAAGAAATTGATGAAATTAATATATATCAAGCTAGTAAAAAAGCAATGTTAGAAGCAATAGAAAAAGTAAAAAAACAAATTAAAGTTGATTATATTTTAACAGATGCGATGCCAATTGATTATGAAGTTCCAGTGATGCCAATTGTAAAAGGGGATGCTAAAAGTATTACTATTGCGGCCGCTAGTGTTATTGCGAAAGTTACAAGAGATAACATGATGTATGAAATGGATAAAAAGTATCCAGAATATGGTTTTAAGAATCATAAAGGATATCCAACCAAGAAACATTTGGAAGCGATTAATAAATACGGATTAATTAAAGGGTATCGGCTAACTTATGGCCCGGTAGCCAAAATAAAGGAGAGGGAAAATGCAGGACTTTCAAAGGAAAACTAATCTTAATAATATACGAGGTTTTAATAAAACTCCTGGACAGTTAGGAGAATATATTTATAATTCTACACATAAACCACTAAACTTTCGTAATAAAAATCAAGAACTTGATGATTATTATAAACGTAACGTTAATAATCCCAGCAAACAGATAAGTGATATGAAAAAATTCAAAGGATTTAATAATAAGTTAGGAGGATAATATGTTTGAAGGAACTGGCAAATATTTTTTATTAATATTTTTAATTATTGTTATAGTATATATTACTAAAAAGATATGTTTATATTTTTTATTTAAAAGAGCTAAAACTGCGCCTTATAAAGCGTTAATTCCTATTTATACGACATGGGTATTAGTGGATTTATTAAATATGAAGAAAAAAATATTTTATTTATGTTTGATTCCTTTAGTTAACTTATTTTATTATCACAAAATTTACGAAGAATTATTAGTTGGTTTTGGGCAAGATAAAAAAGAGGCGATTTGGTATACTTTAATTCCTATGTGTAAATTTCCGGAATTAGTTTTTAAGAAACCGAGATTTATTTTAAATGAATATGATTTAACAAGTGCGTTCATGGAAAGTCAAAAAGCTTTATTTGAAAAACCTAAGGATGAACTTCCTGATAAAATTGAACTTGTTAATTTAGCTGATAAAGTAGATGAATTCCATGAACAGCAAGCTAATCCTTCTTCTAATGTTGTAATTGAACCAGTTAAATATGAACAAATGCCTGGTTTAAATGAAAATGTATCTAGCGCTTGGGATAACAATCCAGAACCAATAAATGATTTTCATAATAATATAAATCCGAATCCAGTAAATATAAATAATCAGATTAATAATATAGAAAGTAGTCCTTATAATTCACAAAATGTAGGAGACTCTGTGTTCACTAATAAAAATTTAGAACCAGATAAAAGGCAAGAAAAAGAATATATTGCAAAAAAAGAAGAGAAGAAAGAAGAAAAACCGATTAATCCATATAATGATGGAAGACCACAAATGTGTCCAAATTGTGGAGCTCGTTTAGCGCCAGGAGCAACAACTTGTTTCTTATGTGGAACTAAATTAAAATAATGATAAATTTTTAAAGTAAATTCCGTTTTTAAAACATAAGAAGAAAAATGAAGACTTATTTCCGTAAAAGATTGCAAAATCGGAATTCCAAATGAAAATTTGCATCCGTTTTTTAAAATAAAATATATTTATTGCATATTTACTTTAAATATGGTATATTCTAATTGTGGAGGGACTTGCTTTGCAAGCGCCTGCCAGTTTTTTTGGTCAAGCACCGGTTACTTAGGTAACAAGTGCTTTTTTATTTTTAAACTACCTTAATTAGGAGAATTAAAAATAATATGATAATCATGAGTTGTAATAAATGTTCTGTACGTTTTCTATTCATAATCATCACTCCTTCCGCTTTCTGAAAAGTTCAAAACCCCCTGAAAACGAGCGGCAGGCACTTCAAAGTT
>CALVRP010000043.1 GCA_944358665.1 uncultured Bacilli bacterium | reverse complement strand
TTCGGTATCAACTCCATCTTTAACATAAATTTAAGAATTATTTTCATTTATTTCGGTATCAGATAAATTATGTTGAATAAACTACAGATGAGCCTTCAAATTTAAGTAAATGTTTTTTTCATATATTGGAGCTAATACCTTTGGTAAAATTATAGCTAAACTAACATAAATAATAGCAAACATTACTAAGACAATTGTAATTAACTGTCTATATAAATTATGTTTTAACTTCATGTTAATCTATACCCATAGCCATATATTGTTGCGAGTCTTAACTTAGGCATTTTTTTTCTAAGTCTTCTTATTAAATCGTCAACAACTCTATCACTACCAAAGTAATTATCTCCCCAAACATCTTCTAATATCTGACCACGACTTAAGGATTTCTTTTTATTTTTAAGTAGTAGGATTAATAAGTCAAACTCTAAAGTAGTAAGAGGAATTTCTTTAAAGCTTTCAGTTACGATTCTTTTATCTAAGTCAATTTCATAATTTTCATATTTAATTTTTTCAGTTTGCGTACTATATGTTCTTTTTATAATATTGTTAACGCGGAGTACTAATTCTTTCGGAGAATATGGCTTAGTTATATAATCATCACTTCCTAACTCTAAGCCAATTATCTTATCTAAATCTTGATCACGAGCTGAAGTGAATATTACTGGGACTTCACTACTTTCTCTTATTTTTTTTATTATGTCATAGCCACTAACTTCATCGCCAAGCATAATATCTAAAATCCATAGATCAGCATCATCTGCTGTGTGATTTAAAGCATCCGTTCCATTATAATATTGAATAACTTCATAACCCGCTCTATCTAGATAAGATTTAATTAAATTATTTAAGTTTTTTTCATCTTCGACTAAACAAATTTTGTACATTATCATCGCCTCTATTATAGTATAACACTATTTACTGAAGTTTGCTAGCATATATCACAACCTTTCCGAGTCTTACCTGACTCTGTATTAATTGTACAACACAATTATGGAAATAATTTGATAAAAATGTGGGAAATTATGGTAAGTAAAACTTTTTATTATTTTTACTATAAAGTAACATACTCTAAAGACCTACAATATTTGCAAAAATGTAAAGTAAAAACACAATCTAGCCCTGAAATATATTTGAATAGATTGTGTTTCCGTTTTTTTATTTTATCTACCTTAAAAGTTTCCACTTCTGTGCTAACGAATTATTACATTTTTGAATATATACAGTATCATCTTGTCCAATAGCATACCCTTCCATACAATATCCAGTTTTATTTACAAGATAAATAAATTCATCATCTGCTTTTTCTAAATACCATAGAAAGTCAGTTTCGCCTTCATTCCAAGTATAAACTGTGCATGTCAAACCAGCTGTTACCGCAGTGGTGTGTTTTACTTGAACATATAATTCTTTATAATAATAATTTTGAATTCCATAATAAACTCTATCACCGTCAAGCTCTTTTACCTGTAAATAATATAAGCCCCCTGGTGAATATAACTGCAGCCTTTGCTGTAATAGATTATTAGGGTCGTTATCATTAAAAGCCAAATTATATCCAGGACTTATTCCTGATTCTACCTTATATGGTAAATATTTTACAGCAAATATACCTTTTATTTCGTAACCATTAGTGCCAACATTTTCTATATAACCATCTTTAATATCTATTCCATCTTTAGTCAAACTATATATTTCAAAATTATCATCACCAATGGCACTAATTTTTATTTTATCACCATTTATAACATTTAATATTTGCGGGCTATTATTAGTTGCAGTTACACTAGTTCCTTTAGAAATATTTTCCACCTTTATACTTCCGCCTAAATTTGAAGAAACTTTTATTGTAGACTTAATAATATTAACTGTATAAGAACTGGCAATTATTTTACCATTTTTGTCTTTTATTTTTGCCACAATAGTGCCATTTTTCGTAAATGGAACATTTGTAGAACCATTGACAATAACCTCTTGACCTTGATCTTTTATAAAAGAACAAGTATAATCTTCTCCACAACCACCAGGAAACAAAACATTTACGCCTAATGCATCCGCGCTATTATTTAAACTAAACTCAGGTTTCTTTATATCACTTGTTATATGATGACCTTTAGAGGTTTCAACATAATCATCATTACTATGAATATCTCTATATATTTCATTCTCTCCGGCCACCGATGTCACATTATCATTATATGTTCTTTCACTGCCATAATAATGCCATATAGCTATTTCTTCTAAATCATATTCTTGACCTAAATCAACTGTTACGCACTGATTATCATAAGTGAAATTAGCATAATCTGAAACTGTATCCATTTTACCATCAACAATTGTATTTATATCACCAGTACCATAAGAATCTTGTACCGGTGAAGTAGACGTTACAGTTTTATCTTTAGCAACATTTTCTCCATGATTTATCGCTTGTATTTCCAACCAATGATTACTATCATTTACTGTATTTCCATTAATACAATCTTTTATATATCTAACTTTTTTTATTTTAGAACTATCTGTACTGCTAGCGTCTCCTATATATGATATTTTAGCTTTTCCATTTCCACTGTTGGCCCCAGAGGTCATATCATTATTGATAAAATATAAGTCTGAATAATGGTTTGTTTGATTAGTGTGTGTCCCTGATGTTTCGGAAGTTACTGAGTTTGATCCTGCATACCCTGAAATATATGACGAGCCACCTCCAGCTCCGGTTGCGCAACTAGCGCCGCCACCACCGTAGTAGCCTCCGCCTCCGCCACAGCCATTTCCGCCAGTTCCAAATGAACCATTACTATAACTGCCTTGATGTATACCGCCAGAAGTTTGCTTCCCACCAGTAGCTGTTCCACCGTTTTCTCCAATTAAAGTTCCGCCAGCACCTGGATTTGAAGTACTTCCACTACCTGAGCCACCACCGCCAGCTACCATAATTCTACTTCTTAAACTAGTTGCATTATTCCATGAACCACTTACTAACCTAACATCGGTTGCTCCTCCGCCCGGTCTTCCTCCATCTGTTGCAGTTCCACCATTAAACGAAGTTCCATTTGATGTATTATTATATTGACCTATATAAACATATAAATTAGTTCCTTTTGTTAAATATATTTCTCCAGATGTATAAGTCCCTTTCGCTCCAGCGTCGAGTCCCCCTCGAGCACCCCAAAGCTCTACTTTATAGTAACCATCAGCTGGGACTGTATATGTCTGTGATGCGCCTGTATATTCAAAGTCCATTTCTCTTGACCAAAGAACGGTATAACTACTTGTTACTTCATTTGTTCCGTCACTTACTGTTGCTGTTATAACTCCTTCATCAGTAAATTCTACTTCAGCTATACTTGACTTCCATTCTACTTCTTCATCATTTTCTCCAGTATATGTACATGTATACTTATCTCCACAACCTTCTGGAAAATGTACTGCTACAATTATTTTTCCAGCCTCTGTATGCTGACTAAAGGTTGGCGCATCTATTGTTGAAGTTGAAAGTCCATTACCAAGCTGATACGGATTATCACTCGTTCCATTTCCACCTATTATCTTTACAGATGAATTTAAATAAACTGATGGTCGGATATTATAAGATGTCTC
>CALVRP010000042.1 GCA_944358665.1 uncultured Bacilli bacterium | reverse complement strand
GCTTGACCGTACGCTTAGAAGGCGTATGCTCTATCCAGCTGAGCTACGAGGACATCAACTAAATTATAGTACAAAAATTGACTCTTGACAAGCCCCAAAATGTTTCCACCAAAATGTTTCCATGTTTATGTTTCCCTAATTCACAAATTTTAATATTTTGTAATTAATAATTAGCAAAGTTTATTTATATATGATAAAATAAAGATAGAAATATTAAAAAAATTTATAGAACAATTATTTCTTAAAAAAGGAAAGTTAGGAGCAATATTATGAATAAGTTGGCTGAAAGGCAAAAAGAGTTACTGTTTGGAAACTTAAGTGAGCAAGAACAGGAGATAAAACAAAAAGAATTTTTAGAATTATATTATAAGTTGAGAAAAAAAGAGGAAAGTGCATGGTATAGTAAATTATCTTTAGAACAAAGAAAAAAAATTCATAAATTTATTTTAACACTTTATAAAATTAAAAATAGATTAGGGGGCTTTTCTTATCAAATATTAGGTGACGAAAGAACTAAAACAGATAGACCGGTTATTTATGCAGTAAGTCATGTAGGCAAATTTGATGTTGAAGTAGTTAGTGAAGCAATAAAAGATCATTATTATTTATTATCTGGGGATTTTGAACATATTCAAGGTATTAAAGACGTTCCATTTTTAGGATTAAACGGTGTATTTTATTTTAATGAAAAAGTAAAAGAGGATCGTAAATTAGTAACCAAAAAAATGATAGAACATTTATGTTCCGGAGGAAACCTTATGTATTTTATTGAAGGAACTTGGAATATTACTCCCAATTTACCAATGCTTCCATGTTATTGGGGAATTGTTGATATAGCAAAGCAAGGAAATGCAATTATTGTTCCTATTGCAGCTGAACAGTATGGCAAATTATTTAAAGTCAAAATTGGCAAAAATTTTGATATGAATTTATATGACTCAGGAAATACAGAAAAATCAAAGGCCATTGAAGACTTGCGAGATGTAATATCGACTTTAAAATGGGATATTTGGGAAACAGAAAAGGCTTATAGAAAAGATATTCCTGATGATTATTGGGATAAATATATAGAAGATAGATTCAAAGAATGGCCATATTTTAACGAAGAATACATCGATGGCTTAATATATAAGCCTAAAGGAGTTTATCCAAAAAGTGAAGTCTTTGCCCCGATAGATGCTTTAATTCCACAAGAAAAAGCCCAATATGAAGTTAAATTGGTAAGAAATAAAATTATTACTAAAAGAATATAATGAACTTTAATTTCTATAAGAATAAGAAGGAAGTGATCATATGTCTAATGGATATATTGTTGGGTGTGCATTAGTAATTTCCATATTAATTACTATTATGTTTAGTATCAAATCAAAGGTTACAAATGTAGAAACTAAAATATTTAAAAAAATGCTTTTTGTTAATATTTTAGAATCTCTTATAACAAATTTGATTTTTGTAGTAGCCATTACATTTGATTCTACTTTTATTTTAAAAATTCTAAATCGAATTGACGTTATTTTAATTGTCATATGGTGTAGTTTAATGTTTTATTATATATATTCAATTACAAGCAAAAAACAAGAACGCCATCTTAAAAAATTTGTTATCTTATTAGATGTTATCATCGCTTTTTTCGCCTTATTTTTAGATGTTACAATTATAAATGAAAATGGAATTATGAACTCAACAGGACTGCTTACATATTTAGGTTTTATTGGTGCCAGTTTATATATAATATTTATGATTTTAACATTGCTTATTATTAGAGATAAAAAAGAAAATTTAGATAAAAATAAATATATTCCATTATATTTTTTAATTGGTATGCTTATTTTGGTAGCAGTTTTAAGATTACTTATACCAGAAATTAATTTTATATCTATTGTTATTAGTTTAGTTGATATGATTATGATTTTTACAGTAGAGAATCCAGATGTAAAAATGCTTAATCAAGTACTATTAGCAAAAGAACAGGCTGAAAAATCAAATAAAGCAAAATCAGATTTTTTATCAAGTATGTCGCATGAGATTAGAACTCCATTAAATGCAATAGTAGGTTTTAGTGAATTAATAGATAGTGCCAAAACTTTAGAAGAAGCAAAAGAAAACAGTAAAGAAATTTTGGATGCCTCCAATACATTATTAAATATGCTGTCTAACGTAATTGATATTGCCCAAGTAGAAGTAGATAATGTAAAAATAAAAGAAGTTTCATATGATTTAGAAAAAGAACTTAAAAACATATGTAAGTTGTACCAATATAAATTAGAAGAAAAGCATTTAGATCTAGATATAGATATAAATGTTCCTAAAACCCTAATAGGAGATATTGATAAAATCAAAAGAATCGTTGCTAATCTATTAGATAATGCAATAAAATATACAGAGGCTGGTTGTATATCACTGATAGTTAATTCATCAATTAAAAGTAATAGGTGCTACTTAAAAATATGTATTCAAGACACAGGAACTGGTATAGATCAACAAGTACTAAACCATTTATTTGAAAATTTTGTTAGATCAAGTGAACATAAGGACTCTAACAAATCTGGCATGGGATTAGGATTATCTATTACCAAAAAACTTGTTGATTTAATGAATGGTAGTATTGAGTGTAAATCAAAGAAAGGTATTGGAACAACATTTATTATTAAAATAACCCAAAAAGTAGGTAATGTTACTCATTAAAAGC
>CALVRP010000041.1 GCA_944358665.1 uncultured Bacilli bacterium | reverse complement strand
CTTCTTCATTTTATCATTTTTTATAATTTTTTAATACAGTTTTTGCATATTTTTATAAAAAGTCGTTCACTATAAAATAGAATATTCGCAGATATTCACTAAAGAGCACTAGCTCTTTTTATTTGTATTTTAATTTTTTTATAGTATAATGATAATGGAAGGTGATTATATGGATATTTTTTGCAAAATTATTAATGGAGAAATTCCCAGTTATACTATTTATGAAGATGATATAGTTAAAGTATTTTTAGATGTTAATCCTGATGTTAATGGACATACATTAATAATTCCTAAAAAGCATATTTTAGATATTTATGATATGGATAATGATACTTTAATACATATTTTTAGCGTTGCGAGAAAAATGGATCAAATACTTAGAGAAAAGCTTGGAGCAGAAGGTGTTACTTTAATACAAAACAATGGTAAATGTCAAGAAGTTAAACATTTTCACTTACATTTAAAACCATTTTTTACTGACAAAGTGGAACTTATGAATATTGAAGATGTATATGAACAAATTATGCATTAAAAACAGCTCATTTTATGAGCTATTTTTTTAACCAAATATAAACACCATCTTGAATTTCAGGTTTATACTTAAAACCGCGTTTTATATAAAAATCCCGATTTCCACTTGTTGATGTAGCCTCTATCTGAAATAACTGACCTGGTTTTAAACTATTATTAACTATCTCTAATAATCTTTTAACAACGATTTTGCCAAGTCCCATACCTTGATAATCAGGACAAACTATTATATCTGACAAAACTCCCTTACATGAATAATCTCCCACAAGTCGACCGCAAGCAACAATTTTATCATTGTTTTTAACCGAAATCTTAATCATAGTATGATCTAAGGCTTTTTTTATTTGCTCATGATTTATTTTTTTCCAAGAAACACTTTCCCTAAGAACGATTAAATCATCAGAAGCAATATTATCTATAATTTTTACTGACATTATTTCTATACCAAGGACTCCATATTTTTCTTGAATTTCTTTTGGATAATATAAATCCATATCATTTGGATCAGCGGCTTCATCGTCTCTATAACCCATAGCTACTTTATCAAAATGTTTATATAATTCTTCGAAATTTTCATACTTGTACAAATGAGTGACAAGTACGTCAATTTTTTCCAGAGTTGTATTGTTTTCAAATTCAATAATATCGCCTACATTAATAAGTCTTCTCTTTTCATCATTAAGTCTAAGTTCAATTGTTTTTGTTCCTGCCTTAACCGCCTTAAAAGCATCATCATTTAATTTCATTTCATGTTTCATTATTATCACCTCTTTTATTTTACTTTAACACAATATATTTAATATACAAAAAAATAATGGTTTAAAAACCATTATTTGCAAATCCACCACAACATCCTGGATCATTATTAATAATTTGATCTTCTTCTGAGCAAGAATATTGTGGAGTATATGTATGATTGTAAATGTGTTTATTAATCACGTGTGTATGTATTGGGCAAATATGATTAACTTCGTGACAGAATTCTCTTTCAACACATTTGTTAATTGCTGGTTCAACAATTGGACAGTTTTGCTGACAGCAACCATTTTGCATTGGATTCATTGGATACATATAGTCTTTTTTAAACATTTCATTTCCCCCTATCTACACTATGATATGAACAAGGGAAAAATATGAATAAGTTATATGTCTTAACTTTTTAGTCTTTCTTTTCTTTTTTATTTTAAAATGGCATTTTAAAGTTACCACTATTTATTTTTTTCATCATTTGTTTCATTTGATCAAATTGTTTAAGTAATCTATTTACTTCTTCTACTGAAGTTCCACTACCTTTAGCAATTCTTCTTTTACGACTTGCTTTTAATATATCGGGATTTCTTCTTTCTTTTGGTGTCATTGATAAAACGATTGCTTCAATATGAGCCATTTGCTTAGGATCAATATTAACATTATTAAGGCCCATTTTTTTCGCACCAGGTAACATTTTAATAATATTTTCTAGTGGCCCTAACTTTTTTATTTGATTTAATTGAGTTAAAAAGTCTTCTAAATCAAATTTTCCTTTTTGCATTTTTTCAGCAGCTTTTAATGCTTCTTCATCATCCATTAAATCTTCGGCTTTTTCAATCATGCCCATTAAATCGCCCATATCTAAAATACGATTAGCCATACGTTCAGGATAAAAAGCTTCTAAGCCATCCATTTTTTCACTAACACCAATAAATTTAATTGGAATATTAGTTAAATGTCTAATTGATAAAGCCGCTCCACCTTTAGTATCACCATCTAATTTAGTTAAAATTGCTCCCGTAAGTGGTAATTTCTCGTTAAAACCAGTTATAACATTAACTGCATCTTGACCAGTCATACTATCAACTACTAATAATATTTCATTAGGTTTTACTATTTCATTAATGTTTTGCAGTTCTTCCATTAATGGTTCGTCAATATGTAACCTTCCGGCTGTATCGATAATTACATAATTATAACCTTGATTCTTAGCATATTCTACAGCATTTTTCGCAATTTCAACGGGATTACCTTTACCTTCACTGTATACTTCAATATTAAGTTCTTTACCCAATTGTTTTAATTGATCAATAGCGGCAGGACGGTAAACGTCACAAGCAACTAATAGTGGTTTTAAACCATGTTTTTTTCTAGTTAATAAAGCGAGTTTGCCAGCGGTTGTTGTTTTACCACTACCTTGAAGACCGGCCATCATCACTATTGTCATTGGTTTTACTACAATTAATGGTTCATCTTCTTTACCAAGTAAATCTACAAGTTCATCTTTAACAATTTTAACAAAAACTTCGCCTGGTTTTAAACTCTTTTTAACTTCTTCTCCTAAAGCTTTTTCTTTAACATTATTAATAAACTCTTTAACAACTTTATAATTAACATCAGCTTCTAATAAAGCGAGTCTAATTTCTCTAGTTACCTCACCGATATTATCTTCACTAATTTTTCCATAACCTTTTATTTTATTTAAAGCATTTTGTAATCTATCCCCTAAATTTTCAAACATTTTATCACCTATTTCATTATATATTAAAAGTCTACCTTTTACAAGTAGACTTATTAATTATAACCATATATTTTAAAATAATCATCGGTATAAGGTCGCCAAGTTTTTGTATAATAATCATATTTATTAAAAAATAATATTTGATGCTCATTTCTAAAGAAAATCAATTCTTTAGCTTTTAACTCTTCATTTTTCGGTTCATCAAATAATTTCCAATTATAAAAATTAATTCTTGTAAAAAATTCGTTTTGTAACCACGGTTCATCTTCACTAGGCATAAATTTTTTAACTTCTTTTAAGACCTCTTTATTAAATTTTTCATTACTATGGGTTAATATATAGCCAATTTCATCATCAAGAAAAATCAGTTCACTTAAACAAATGGTGTCCTTTGTTGGACCATCATCATTAGCAAATGCTCCATAAACATCTCTATCTTTTGGTAATTTTGATTTGAAATTTTCATTTAAAAAATATTTTTGTTCGACATAAGGTGTTTTTAATTTAAAATTTATTTTATTTAAAAGATCGATTTCATAATCAATTATAGCATTACACAGTTTTTCTTCAAAACCGCAAAACAATAGTCTTTCCATTAACTCTTTGTAATATTTAGCGGAGTTTTCTTGATCGTGTTCTTTCAAATAAACAAGTTCACTAAACAATAATTTTTTTAAATCATATTTCATATCTTATTTTCCTCTCTTTAATTGGCGATAATTTTCCTTATCCTCTTTCGTCATATTTTCCAGACATCTTACAACCTCTTAAAAATCATTCTAGCAATTCCAATAAACAAAGTCAACATCATTTTTTATTACTATTTTTAAGAAAAACAACTACCAAATTATTAGTAGTTATTTAAAATTCGCGGCTTAATTTTTCTAGTTCAAATTTTTTGTTATTAAAATTTATAATTATACTCGCATGACAAACATCACAGATATCAGTAAAGGTTTTAACACTAGGCATCGCCATACCAAGTTCATATGCCGATATCGTAGATTTAGAAACTCCAACTAAATCACCAAGTTCAGTCTGTGATAAGTTATTACCTTTTCTTAAATTTTTAATGATAATTCCATAAGAAATTTTATTACTTTTATTCATAATATATCACCAGAAAAATTATCTCAAAAAAATAATACAAAGTCTTAAAATGACAACGTGGTTGGAATTGTGCGAAAATTATGGTACAATGAAATTGGAATCATAGTAGGAGGTCCAAACATGAAAAGAAGAAGATTAAAAAGACATTCAAGAAAAAATACAAGAAAAATAATAATCATCTCATCAATTGCTTTAATACTTTGTATGACTATTGGTTATGCGGCTTTTAGTACCAACATTAATATAACCGCTAAAGGAAATATATTAAAAAAAGGAATAGACATTACTGATAACATTGTAAATAGCGGTGATGGTTTATATGTTGATATTTACGAAGAAGGAAGATATGTCTATAAAGGCGCAAACCCAAATAATTATATAACATTTAATAATGAATTATGGCGAATAATCGCAAAGGAAACAGATGGTACATACAAAATAGTGAAAAATGAAAGTATTGGTTCTATGCCTTACGATGAAAGGAATGATAGTTCATCTGGCCCTAGATATAATGAAAATAACACTTACTGTTGTAATTTATACGATGGTGAATATATGGGGTGCAATGCATGGGCCGCTAACGATGAAATAATAATTAATTCTAGTATTAGTGGAACAGTAACTCAAGACGCATCATTAAATACCTATTTAAATAAAGAATACTATAATAGTTTGGGTATAAATGAAAAAAACTATATAGTAGAACATAATTTTAATGTTGGCTGGGCAAATCTAAACAACAATATTTCACAAATAATAGAAACTGAAAAGAACATCACTTGGAAAGGTAAAATTGCTATTATTAATTTAAGCGATTTTATGCGTGCGTCAGCTAGTGAATGTGAAGTCTTTTATACTTCGTGCAGTTCTGGTAATCAAATATGTAGTACAAATAACTTTTTATTTCATAATACTAGCCAGTTTTTATTAACTATGGAAGGAAATCGTTCTTCTGGTATAATAACTAATTATTCTAGTGGTGGTTTTTGTCTTAATGGAAATTTTCTTAATATGAATATTTATCCAGTCTTATATCTCTCATCATATATTACAATAACATCGGGAACAGGTACAGAAACTGATCCTTATCAAATAACTCTTTAACACTTATTATGATAATTTATCTAAATAAAAAGATTACCTTGTTAACTCAAAGTAATCTTTTTATTATAAACCTCTTTTTCTTAAGAATGAAGGAATTGCTGAATCATCATCATCTAAAATAGAATTAAGGTCAGAGTCATCGCTACTAGCATGAGCCATTTCTTTTTCTTTGTCTTCAAAACCAGTTGCGATTACCGTAACAATTATTTCATCGGTAAAGTTTTCATTAATTACCGCACCAAATATAGTATTTAAATCATTTCCAGCAGATTTTCTAATAGCTTCTGCGGCTTCTTCAACTTCAAATAAAGTTAAATTAGGACCACCAGTTACATTGATAATAGCATCAGTTGCCCCATCAATACTAGTTTCTAAAAGTGGACTTAATACTGCTTGATTGGCTGCCTCGATAGCTCTATCTTCACCAACACCAGCGCCAATTCCGATTAACGCACTTCCACGTTTTTCCATAACCGCTTTAACATCGGCAAAGTCTAAGTTTATTAATCCTGGTACTGCAATTAAATCAGAGATTGATTGTACACCTCTTCTTAAAACATTGTCAACTTCTTTAAATGAATCTAAAAGTGGTGTTGATTTATCAATAATTTCTCTTAATCTATCATTAGGAACAACGATTAAAGTATCTACATGTTTCTTTAAATCCTCAATTCCTTCAAGGGCTTGTTGCATTCTTTTTTTACCTTCAAATGAGAATGGTTTGGTAACAATTCCCACAGTAAGAGCTCCTTTGCTTTGCGCAATATCAGCAATTACTGGAGCTGCTCCCGTTCCAGTTCCGCCACCTTCACCACAAGTGATGAATACAAGATCAGAATCTTTTAAAGCTTCTTCTAATTCATTTTTTGACTCTAAAGCTGCCTCCTTACCGATTTTAGGATCAGCACCAGCACCTAATCCGTTTGTAAGTTCTGTACCTATTTGTATTTTGGTTTCGGCAAGTGAATTATTTAACACTTGTAAATCGGTGTTAGCGACAATAAAGTCAACACCTTGTACTCCTGATTCTATCATTCGATTAACGGCATTACATCCGCCGCCACCAATTCCAATTACTTTGATTCTTGCTAATTGATCCATTTCTAATCCAAACATTTAAAACTCCTCCTATTCGCCGAAAAAGTATCCAAATACTTTGCCGAGCATTGTATCTTCTGATGTGCTTACCAAATGTTTATTTGGGGTTGCTAGCACTTCCATGTCATCACGACTAATCATCGTATATTCTTGTCCTTTTAATTTAAGTGTTTCAATAAAATAAATAATATTACCTATAGCTGTACTATATTTATTATTTCTAGCACCTAACAATTTAATTTTTCCAATATTTACTTTAGCCCCTAATGAACGATGAAATAAATATTCAATATCTTCTAAATTACTAATTCCACCTGTAATTATTATATACTTTACTTCATTATTAGTCAAATCATTTATTTCTTCTTTTATTTTTTCTAAAATTTTATTTAAACTTGTATTTACTATTTTTGAAACTTCTAATTGATTAATTTTAATCTTTTTTCTCTCAAAATTAGTAACTTCATACGTATTATGAACGTCAGCATTTTTTTGATATGCTAAAGCAAACTTTTCTTTAATCTTTTTGGCATCAGGCGTACTAACCTTATAAGCATAGGCAATATCTTTGTCAATATCTAAACCACCAATATTAACAACACTAGTATTAATAGGGATAGATCTATTGTAAATACTAATACAGGTCGTTCCGGCTCCAATATTAACCATTGCACCGACTGAACCATCAATAACTTTATTCTTAAAAGAATAAATGTCACCGATTGCACTTGTAGAAATGTCGACAACTTCTATACCCATGCTTTCTAATATACTAACCACAGAATAAACATTTTTCTTAGGTGTTGTTATCATCATTGCTCTTGCTTCTAAAGTTTGTCCTGGAAAACCTTTTGGATCTTTCATAATTGTTTTTTCATTAATTTTAAAATCAATTGGTACAATATTAACAAACTCTCTATTTGGCTGTATACTTTTACGAATACCGTCTTTGTAAGCTTCTACCATATCTTTATTAGTTATTATATTATCAGCAACTTTTACCTGACCGTTTATAATTGTATATTCTGCAAAATAATTAGGTACGGAAGCAATTACCTTATTTATTCGAATACCAAGCATATCTTCTACTTCGTCAAAAGCATTTTTAATTGCTTCTTTTGCTAATTTGGGATCAACAATTAACCCTCTTTTTATTCCTTTAGCTGGGGTACTAGTTGCTGCAAGTAAATTTAAATGATTTTTATAAAGTTCACAAACAACTAATTTAATTGTATCACTACCGATATCGATACTCGAGTAAACATGCTCCATACCATCATCTCCTACAGTCTACAAGTAATTATACTATAATTTTAGGCAAAAGAAAAGTAAAATCCGAAGAAAAAAAGACAAAAAATGATATTTTTTTCATTTTATAACTGTTTTTATTCTCCCTAATAACTAATAAAAGTATATATAGGAAAAATATGGAATTTTAAACATTAAAAAGCAGTAACATTTTGTTACCGTTTTTTTCTAGTCCCATAATGACTTCCTATTTTCTTTGAGTTCAATGTTTTTTGCCAGCCTGAAATCTGCTGTTCATCAGATTCTTTTTCTTGCTCTTCGAGGGAAGATTCATTCATTAATTCATCTTGAATTGTTTTTAATTCATCGATTTTTCCTCTTGTGCTATTATCCCTTTCATTATCTTCTTCCTGCTGTTCTTCTTTACCTAGATTTACAACAAAGGTATTACCTCTACCTTTTAATATAAGTAGCAGCATCATAAAGTTTTTAGAATCACCGGAAAAAGAAAGACTAGCTAAAATGTTTAAAATTTCTTTTCTCCTCTCGTCATCAGACATACCATAAGCTGCTCCCCTAGCTTCGAAAATGGTAATATCGTCCTTATTGGCCTTATTTAAAAGTTCGTCACCTAACTCAAAAGTCATCTCCCAGCTTTTTTCATCACTTACCATTTTAATAGTTGTAGCTTGTTCCAATCTTCTTTTATATCGTATAGGAACAATAATGGCATTTAAAGCAGTTGGTTTTTTTAACCATTCTGCCCTTTCATTTGTACTCATAACTTCTAATTTATCCTGTGCATGTAGCTGTTCGATAAGCATTTCTTTGTTATTATTATAAACTATTATATTTTTATATACCTCTATAATATTAATCAGTGGTAATAACATTTTGAAAAACATAAAATTAGTATAGCTTGAAAAAATTTGATTTTTTCCTTCTGTCGTTTGATTTAAATTAATTTTATACCCAGCACTAGCCGCATCTTTAAAAACTCTAAGATCATTGGCAATTTCACCTATAAAACTAGCAATAACTGTTGCTAACCAATATCCTAAATATTCCATAAAATCCCCCTCTTTTTTATGATGCTTATTATATACTTTTTTTATTTTTTGTCAAATTACATAAAAAAAGGAACTTTTAAGGTTCTTTGAAAAAATTATCTATTGGTTGTCCTAGAACCACCGCTATACGATATAATGTTTCTAAAGAGCAACCTATTTTTCCCTTTTTGAATTCCAATCTTCGCATAAAATCATATGACCGATCAATATCTACTGCTAACTGCTCCTGAGTAATACCCGCTTCTTTGCGATATTTTTTGATGTTAGCTGACACTTTGGTCATATAATCATCATCAAAATTGAAATCACGTTTAAACGCTGTCATTATATCACCCATTATTATAATGGCATTTTTGGAAGAAAAAATCCGGTAACAAGAAATCCGCGTTATAGTTTCCAGAAATATTTTATTTTTTATTGCATTAAATTAATATAGCTGATATAATGTTAGTGTTACTTGCCACAATAGTATAATGGTATTACGAAGCAATGGTAATGCTTTAACGTAGGTCCGATTCCTACTTGTGGCACCATTATTGATAATAACTCAAACTTTGGTTTGAGTTTTTATTTTATGATAAATCGCCAATTACCAATTCATTTTAATTAAAGATTAACACGCAGAATGTATTTGACAAGGAATTTAAAAGATATTATAATACAAAAATCAGAAAGGAGCGTTTAGAATTATGAAAAATGTGATTGAAAAATATAGAGCTGAAATAAACTATTTTATAGAAGTTTTAAAACAAGATTCAAATATATGTCTAGATAATTTTTACAGAAATTTAAAAACACTAAAAATATACGAAAGTGATGCAATAAACGATTCCCCTAATGCAGATGCGGCCTACGACTATAAAACAAATAAAATAATTCTAACGCCTAAAAGTTTTAAATTACAGAGTTTTTATCACGAACTCTTCCATATGGCTAGCAGAACTAAAAAAAATAATATTTTATATGATGGATTTTTAGCCATTAATACTTCTAACAACCAGGAATATGGCCGAGGATTAAATGAAGGTTACACCGAACTTTTATGTGAACGTTATTTTGGAACCGCTACCGATTATTATATTGAAAGAATTTTTTTAAAACAAATAGAAAAAATACTTGGAGAATCTCTTTTAAAGGAACATTACTTTAGTCCAAGAGATGAAAGTATTTTTGAGGAATTAGAAAAATATACATCAGATGAAGAAACTTCTAATTTTTTTAGAAATCTTGATTATTATACATTTGTTGCCGAAAGAGATGATAATAAAATAACTGAAGCTGATTTACAAGAACTGATTGACAATTGTGTTTTATTTTTATATAAAGCTTATATGAACAAGTTATCGCAAAAAGGGGAAGATAGTGATGAAGATAAAATTAATGAATATATTAATGGTTTTACTTTAGCTGAAGTCGAAGTAGTTCCAATCGGAACCATCAAAATTATTAAAAGTCTAATTGATAAAGGACTAGTTGTTATAGAAGACACTAAAAAATATATAAAATAACATTATTGATGTTTTTAAACATTATGATATATTATAAATGTGAATTGCGTTGAATGCCTTTAGGCTACACCTAGGCAAATTGGATGCGTCTGATTTGCCTTTATTTTTTTCTTAAATTTAAATTAAATTATTTAAATACCAGACAAACGATAAAATATATGTTATAATTAAAAAGAGCCAAATGTTCTCTCACGAGAATATTTTTTTGTTTTTTAGGAGGCTAACTATAAAAAGTCAAGCACTTTTTAATAGTTTTGTCATAAATGGAAATAATCCCACGCCAAAAGACTCCAAAAACGGTAATTTTTAAAATTTTTGGAGTTAAATAAATTTTATATA
>CALVRP010000040.1 GCA_944358665.1 uncultured Bacilli bacterium | reverse complement strand
GGGATAATTACATATCATGGGAAGCTTTTTTCATGGGACTTGCGGAAATAGCTTCTCAAAGAAGTAAGGATCCATCAACACAAGTGGGAGCTTGTATTGTTGGTAAAGATAATGAAATTTTATCAGTTGGTTATAATGGCTTTCCTAGAGGGTGTAGTGATGATTCGGCCTACTGGAAAAGAGAAGGTGAATTTTTAGAAACTAAGTATGCTAGGGTATGTCATGCTGAATTAAATGCTATTTTACTTCGCCGAGGTAATGTTGAAGGGGCAAAATTGTTTGTAACTTTGTTTCCCTGTAATGAATGTGCTAAGGCGATAATTCAATCAGGAATTAAAGAAGTTATTTATAAAGATGATAAATATGCAGATACTGATGGAGTAAAAGTGGCAAAAGCTTTATTTGAAGAAGCGAATGTTAAATATCGCAAATATGAAAGTGAAGGCAAGGTAATTGAAATAAAACTATAAAGAAATGAGGTGCATAGTATGATGAGTGTAAGGGAATATGCAGAAGATATAAACAGAACTGTGGAGTCAGTTTTAAGTAAATGTAAGGAACTTAATATTCCGGTAAATGATGCAGAAGATTTACTTGATGAAGAAGCTATTATTATCTTAGATAATAGTTTAGACGATGATGATGATGTCATGGAAGAAGTGGTTAAACCGGTAAAACCTAAAAAAAACAAACAAGAAAAAAATAAAGATAAACAAATTAAAAATAATAGGGTTAATAATAAAGAAAATATTGCGAAAAAGAAAAAAGAAATGTATAAAAGCAAAGAAAAATTACAAAGTAATAAAACAAGTAATGATAATGTTGTTTTATACAAAGATACAATGACTATTGGTTCTTTAGCGGAAGAACTTAAAGTTCAAAGTTCAGAACTTATAAAAAAATTATTTTCATTAGGCTTAATGGTTAATATTAATAGTCCTATTTCTTTTGAAAACGCTGAGTTATTGACAGATGACTATGGTAAAAAATTGAAAAGAGAAGAAGAAGCTGATGTTAGTAATTTTGAAGACTATGAAATTATTGACGATGAAAAGGATTTAGTACCAAGACCACCTGTTGTGACAATCATGGGACATGTTGACCATGGGAAAACAACTTTACTTGATGCAATTAGAAAAACTGATGTTGTTTCAACAGAAGCGGGCGGGATTACCCAAGCGATATCCGCTTATCAAGTAAAATGTAATGATAAATTGATTACTTTTATTGATACACCTGGTCATGCAGCGTTTACGGAAATGCGAGCAAGAGGTGCTAGTATTACTGATATTGTAATCATTATTGTAGCAGCTGACGATGGGGTTATGCCACAAACGAAAGAGGCTATTGACCATGCTAAAGCTGCTGGTGTACCAATTATTGTAGCGATAAATAAAATGGATAAACCGGAAGCAAATCCAGATAAAGTTATGACTGAACTTGCTGATTATGGTTTAATGCCAGAAGAATGGGGTGGCGATACTTTATTTACTAAAATATCAGCAGCCACTGGTGAAGGAATTAATGACTTATTAGAAAATATTCTTTTAGTTGCGGAACTTGCAGATTTAAAAGCTAATCCTAATCGTTACGCAATGGGAACAGTAATTGAATCTAGACTTAATAAACAAGTAGGATCAATTGTTACGGTTTTAATTCAAAATGGAACTTTAAGATTAGGTGATCCAATTGTTGTTGGTAATTCGTTTGGAAAGATTAGAACACTAAAAAATGATAAAGGCGAAGAAATAACAATGGCGTTACCTTCAGCGCCGGTAGAAATTACTGGCATTAGCGAAGTTCCAAGTGCTGGCGATAAATTTATGGCTTTTGAATCAGAAAAAGAAGCTAGAAGTATTGCTGAAACAAGAAAAACAAAGGCACGTTTACTGGCTAATCATCAAAAGGCGGCTGTTTCTTTGGATGATTTATTTGCGAAAATCGGTGAAGGTTTAAAAGAAATTAATGTTATTATCAAAGCAGATGTTAATGGCTCGGCAGAAGCGGTTAAAAATTCTTTAGCTAAAATTGATGTTGAAGGTGTTCGCGTTAATGTTATCCGTAGTAGTGTTGGCGGAATTACCGAAAGCGATATTGTTTTAGCCAAAGCCTCAGATGCAATTATAATTGGTTTTAATGTTAGACCAAACAATATGGTTAAAGAAAAAGCTAAACAATCAGGTGTTGATATTAGACTTTATGATATTATTTATAAAGTAGTTGAAGAAATGGAAGCCGCTATGAAAGGTATGCTTGATCCAGAATATGAAGAAAATATTTTAGGAAATGCTGAAATTAGACAAATATTTAAGTTTTCAAAAGTTGGAAATATTGCCGGTTGTTATGTAACTGATGGAGTTATTAAAAGAGATAGTAAAGCTCGTCTTATCCGTGATGACGTTGTTATTTATGATGGTCAGATTGGTTCATTACAAAGAGAAAAAGATAGTGTTAAAGAAGTTAAGAAAGGCTTAGAATGCGGTATTACTATTGAAAACTTTAATGATATTAAACCTGGTGATATTATTGAGTCTTATGAAATGGTTGAAATTAAGCGGTAGTTATCGCTTTTTTTTGTTAATTATATTCATAAGTATGGTATAATATAAATATATAGAAAAAGGTGATAGTATGAGCGTAAAATTAGAGAGAATTGCGGATGCTTTAATTGAACAAATTAGTTATATTTTAAAAACGGAAGTAAAAAATAAAGATATTGATTTTGTGACGATTACTGATGCAAAGGTTACTAGTGATTTAGCCCAAGCTAAAATATATTTCACGGTTCTGGATGATTCTAAAAGAGATACTACTTTAAAAGCTTTAAAAAGCGCTAGTGGCTTTATTCGTCATGAACTTCGTGATAGAATTGATATTAGACAGATACCAGAACTCATTTTTATTTATGATGAATCTATCGAATATGGTCAAAGAATAGAAGAAAAATTAAAAGAAATTCGTGAAAATGAAAAAGAATAATTTACAAAGTATTGAAAATGTGTTATTATTAACACATAAATATTTAAATGAAGGCAAAAGACTATAGTATGAGAAGTTATTTAAAGAGAGTTAGTGGCTGGTGGAAACTAATAATAGCCTTATATGAATCTACTTTTGTGACTGAAGCTAATCACTTCCGGTGAAAGCCGTTATAGATAATTAAGACTATTAAGTAGGATGGTACCGTGATATTTCGCTCCTATAGAAATAGTCTTTTTGTTTTAAAAGGAGGCTATTATGAAAGAATATGATCTTGTAGTTTTGGAACTTAAAAATAGTGAAGAACAATTAAATAATCAAATGGAACAGTTAAAGTGTGTTAATCAAGAATTAGAACAAATTCAATTGGTAATCAATTATATAATGGACTTGGTTTTATCCTCGAAAAGGTTAAGTGATATTAGTTTGATTCTTGATAGAATAAAAGAAAAACTAAATTTTTCAAATGATGATTTAGAATTTTTTGTGGAAAATTTACCTAACGATTCTAAAGATGCTTTATGGAAAATTTTATCGATTGTTCAAGATTTATATGCAGATAAAGAAACTGAAAAAATTGACGTTGAGGAAGAAATAAAAAGAATAAGAATAGAAATAAATGATATTTTAGAAGTTTTAAAGACAGATAACGAAAGAAAGAGGGAAAGATAATGATAGATATTAAATTAATTAGAGAAAACAAAGAATTAGTAAAGGAAAATATTAAGAAAAAATTTCAAGATAAAAAACTACCGCTTGTGGATGAAGTATATGATTTAGATATTAAAGCTAGAGAGGCTAAACAAGAAGGCGATAACTTAAGAGCTTTAAAAAATGAAAAAAGTGCTTTAATTGGTAAATTGATGCGTGAAGGAAATAAAGAAGAGGCCGAAAAAGTTAAAGCCGAAGTTAGTGGTTATGGTGATAAAATAACAGCTTTAGAAAAAGAGGAAGAAGAACTAAATAAAAAAATCAAAGAAGATATGATGGTTATTCCAAATATTATGGATTCATCTGTTCCAATTGGTGAAGATGATACGAAAAATGTTGAAAACGAAAAATTTGGTGAGCCCTTTGTTCCAGAGTATGAGATACCATATCATGCAGATATATGTGAAAAACTAAATGGTCTTGATAAAGAAAGTGCCGGAAGAACAAGTGGGAATGGTTTTTATTATTTAATGGGGGACATTGCGAGACTTCATTCAGCAATGTTATCATATGCCCGAGATTTTATGATTGATAAAGGGTTTATTTATGCGATACCACCATTTATGATTAGAAGTGATGTGGTTACTGGTGTTATGAGTTTTGAAGAGATGGATGCCATGATGTATAAGATAGAAGGTGAAGATTTATATTTAATTGGCACTAGTGAGCATTCAATGATTGGTAAATTTCAAGGTCAGATTATTAAAGAAGAAGAATTACCGATTGCCATGACTTCTTATTCACCATGTTTTAGAAAAGAAGTAGGCGCCCATGGTATTGAAGAACGTGGCTTATACCGAGTTCATCAGTTTGAAAAACAAGAAATGATTGTTTTATGTAAAAAAGAAGAAGGTATGGACTGGTACAATAAAATGTGGCAGTTTACGGTGGAATTTTTTAGAAGTTTAGATATTCCAGTTAGAACACTTGAATGTTGTAGTGGAGATCTAGCTGATTTAAAGGTTAAATCATGTGATGTAGAAGCATGGAGTCCAAGACAAAAGAAATATTTTGAAGTTGGTTCATGTTCAATTTTAGGAGATGCGCAAGCTAGAAGGCTTGGTATTAGAATGAAAACTGATAAGGGCAATGAATATGTTACTACTTTAAATAATACCGTTTTAGCAACACCACGAGGACTTATTGCATTCTTAGAGAATAATTATAATGCTGATGGTAGTATTAGGATTCCGGAAGTGTTAAGACCTTATATGGGCGGTAAAGATATTATTAAACCTAATTAGAAGTAGCTATTAGCTATTTTTTTGTACAAAATTCTTTAAAATAGTGTACAATGTTATAGGAGGGATATTATGCGTATTGGTGTTTTTGATTCTGGAATTGGCGGTTTGACGGTCCTTCATGAACTTATAAAGAAATACCCTGATAACGAATATATATATTATGGTGATACCGCAAATATTCCGTATGGAACGAAAACAAAGGAAGAATTAGCTAATTTAGCCGATAAAATAATTAAATTTTTAATTAGTAAAGATGCTGAGTTAATAGTTATTGCTTGCGGGACAATTAGTTCTAATTTATATGATGAAATAAAAGATAAATATGGTGTTAAAATTGTAGATGTTTTATCCCCGACAATTAATTATATTAAACAAAATAATTTGAAAAACGTTGGAATTATGGCAACCCCAATGACCATTAAAAGTAGAACGTTTGAAAAACATTTAAGTAGTGTTATTGGTGTAGCTTGTCCAAAGTTAGTTCCATTAATAGAAAAAGGGGAATTTAATCAGGAATTAGAAGATGCGGTGAAAGAATATTTACAAAAATTAAAGGGAACTGAGTGTATTGTCTTAGGATGTACACATTATCCACTCGTAATCCCTATTATTCAAAAATATAGCGCTATCCCCCTTATAAATATGGGAAAATGTTTGGTTGACACTTTAAATGTAAATAGTGGGTCAACTTTACACATTGAAATTTACTTTTCAAGTCTATCTGATGAAATAATTACCAATACATCAAGCATTATAAAAGAAACTAAAGGAATACAGGAGAGAAAGTTGTAGGTGATGTTATGCCAGAGTTACCAGAGGTTGAAACTGTAAAGAATACTTTAAAGAAACAAGTGCTAGGGAAGAAAATTATATTAGCTAGTGTTTATTGGAGTAATATAATTGCTTTTCCTGAAGTAAAAGAGTTTGAGAAGAAAATTCAAAATCAAATAATCCACAATATAATTAGAAGAGGCAAGTGGTTGATGTTTGAACTTGATGATTATTTTTTACTTTCTCATTTAAGAATGGAAGGAAAATATTTTATTAGAAATAAAAATGATGAACGTAATAAACATGAACATGTGATTTTTACTTTTTCTGATGATACGGATTTAAGATATCATGATACAAGAAAATTTGGGAAAATGTATTTAATGAAAAAAGATGAGGTTTATACGAAAGCTCCATTAAAAGATTTAGGACTTGAACCATGGGATGAAAATTTAACACCAAATTATTTAAAGAGTAAGTTTAAAAATAAGCCAATAAAAACTGAACTTTTGGACCAAAGTATTATCGTTGGTATTGGTAATATCTATGCGGATGAGATTTTGTTTTTAAGTAAGATAAATCCAGAGATTTTGGCAAGAGAATTAACTGATAACAATTTAAAAGATATTATTAAATATACTAAGGAAGTTTTAGAAAAAGCGATAGAATATGGCGGAACAACTGTAAAAAGCTATACTTCTTCTGAAGGTGTACATGGTAGATTTCAGGCAGAATTATTGGTTCATACCAAAGAAATGTGTCCAGAATGTGGAGAAAAAATAGAAAAGATAACAGTTGGTGGTAGAGGAACTTATTACTGTCCAAATTGTCAAAAATAAAAGATAAAGATTAATGGATGGGCTTTCTTGCGTATTCATTTTCTTTATCTTTTTCATTTATATGGTATAAACAATCAACTTTTATTTCGAAATCAAACATTTCGTTTTTATAATATTTTGTAACTAGTGGTAAATTTAAATCTTTTTTAATACTATTTAAATATTTTCGCCCTTTTTTATTAAAACCTAACACTCTTATATATTGTATTTTTTTTTTATTATTAGCTTTTTCTTTAGTAAAGCCACATAAGATATGCAAGAGCATTCTTTTTATTTTGTTATAAGTATATCTTTTGGTTTTTACTTTATTTATTAAATCTTCTAAGGAATTAGCTTCATAAATATATTTTTTTATTCTATTTTCTATTCCTTCATCAACGGTTTGATAAATATTTAAATTATCAATTTCACTAATTATTTTATATTTTAAATAAGGGAAATAGTCTTCAGTTGTATGAATAGTATTTAAAGCATTTAGAGTTTCTTTTGGAACATATTTACTAATATCTTTCTTTTCATTTAAAAGCTTTCTAATTGTAGAAGCACTTACTATATTACTATTTAAATCACTATTATGAAAATCATTGGTTCTTTTTATTGTTTTTATTTCAATATTTGTATTTAATAAATTCTTTATATAACTAATTCCGAGCAAATCATTAGGCTTTGAAACATTAATTCCTGTTAGTTCATAAGCTGCTTTTGCTAAAGCGGTTGGATAATTTATAGCATCATTTAAGTATTTTTTTACTAAATCATTAAATTCTTTAGTATTTTGAATTTTAGCGGCATTATATAAATCGTTATAATTACTTTCAGAACCAAAAACTAAAGCATTTACTTTTAGTTCTTTTAATATTTCAGTGCTTCCATAAGCAAAAATATCGGCTGATTGTGTGCTGAAAGAAAAAGGAAGCTCGATTACTAAATCGACATAGTTTAAAGCAATTCTTGTTTTTTGCCATTTATTAATTAAAGAAACTTCGCCTCGCTGAGTAAAATTACCACTCATTACTAAGACGATTGTATAATCTGGATACATTTCTTTAACTTTTTTTATATGATAAATATGTCCATTATGGAATGGATTATATTCACAGATAACACCAACACTTTTCATAAATTTCACCACCACATATATTAGCACACCTTAAATGGATTTGCAATAACCCTTAAAAACGAGTATAATGGTATCGGTGATTTTAATGGAAATTGATTTATTACCACTTAATACGGGTATTAGTAAGGAAATTTTGATTGATGAAGTTTATTCTTTTAACAAAGATATGCTAGCTAATACAGATATTTTAAAATTAGATAATGTTAAAGTAAAAGGAAAAATCACAAAAGATAG
>CALVRP010000039.1 GCA_944358665.1 uncultured Bacilli bacterium | reverse complement strand
AATAATTTTCTTTGCTTTTGGTTTGCTTAATATCGTAACAGCATCTTCTAGAGCGGCAGTTGTCAATTATGACGTTTCTATTTATTATTATTTTTTCCGGCAACTTATTTTTATTATAGTTGGATTGGTATTTGCTTATTTCATTTTAAAAACTGATACAAAATATTATAAATTATTAGTTTGGGTACTGTTAGGGGTAGCAATCCTTTTAAACTTATGGGCTTTAACTTTTGAGGCTTTAAGTGGTTCGAAAAACTGGATTGACTTAAAGTTTATTAGTTTACAACCAAGTGAATTTTCAAAACCAATTTTAATTTGTTTGTTAGCGATTTTATTTGAGAAGAACTACCGGAAACTAAGGACTATTAATGTTAATAGGTGGAACACCATTGGTTTTATCATTGTTATTGCGGCAATAATACCTTTATTAGTTTTTTTGCAACAAGACTTTGGTACTTTGCTAATTATTTGTTTTATTGTTGGAATGATGTTTTTAGCCGGTCGATTTTTACGAATTGATAAAATAATAATGATTGCAATATTTGGTATTATTATTGCAATTGCTTTAGGAGTTTTATATTATAAGCAAGGTTATATTTTAAATGAAGCAAGACTTTCTCGTTTCGAATCATTTTTAAATCCATGTTCTAATTACGAAAATGGCGGTTATCAAGTTTGTAATAGTTTTATTGCAATTAACGAAGGTGGTTTAAATGGTCTAGGCCTTGGAAAGAGTAAACAAAAATATTCTTATATACCTGAACCACATACTGATAGTGTCTTTGCGATTATTGCTGAAGAAAATGGGATTAAATCAGCCGTTATTTTTATTGGTTATGCTATTATTTTATGGCGGATATTTAAAATTTCTTCTGAAGCCTCGACATTAAGAGGCCGGTATATTTGTTTTGGCATAGGTTGTTATATTTTTGCTCATATATTTATAAATTTAGGAGGACTTTTAGGCGTTATACCGCTTACCGGAGTACCATTACCGTTCTTTAGTTATGGTGGAAGTTTTGTTTTATCACTTATTGCTTCTTTAGCGATTGTTCAAAGAGTTAATATTGAGACTAAAAATAAAAAGATTAAAGTAAAGGTTTAAGATTTACTTTCAAATGTATTCGTGATAAAATATAAGTGATTTGGGGGATTTCGCATGAAAGATAGTAAAATTGATACAGTTTTAGATGAACATTTAAACGATTATAATGTTACAATAGAAAGTAAACAAACAGAGTCATTATTAGGTTGTGATTTTTCTGCTAGGCTTTTGGAAAAATTTGAAGAATTTGAATTAGAAGATATAATGGATGATGCTAAAGAAATTATGCTAGATTATTTAAAGAATAAAAAAGTAACTTCTTCTAAAGAACGTCCAAATATAACAATGTATCGTAATTGTTTATTAGAATCATTTTTATTAAGACCTGATTTGAATGTTAGTGACCGAAAACTTTATGTTGATATTTATATGAAATCTACAAAAGTACCTAATAAAGGTCATGATTATAATCACGAGGAAGAAATTGCCAGAAAAGCAGTTTTGTGGTTTCGTGAATATAAAAAACAAAAACATGATATAGATCCTGAATATGCTTTTGAAATAGCGATTTTAGCTATTAATGATCAAGTATATAGTCATATGTTTAAAGAAAAACCTGAAAAAGAAAATTCTAAAATAATACAAAAATAAGTATTTATTTAAAGGGTTTTCTTTTTTTGTGTCTTATAATATTAATAGAGATAACCAGGAAGGAGGTTCATGGATAAATTTATTCAAAAAATAAAAGATAATAAAATTGAAACTATCTTTATAATGATTGTTATTTTGATTTTTATATTTCTTACAATAGATTTTTCTCCTGAAAATAAAGAACCAACACCTAAAACAACAAATGAAAAAGTTGAAACTAAAGAAGAGGTAAAAAAAGTTATGGTAGATATTAAAGGTGCGGTTAATAACCCAGGAGTTTTTGAAATGAATAAAGATGATAGAGTTGTTGACGTTATTAAAAAAGCCGGCGGATTAACGAATGATGCTGATACTACGCTTATTAATCTAAGTAAAAAAGTTACTGATGAAATGGTTATTACGATTTATACTAAAGAGGAAATGAAAGAAAAAGAACAAGAATGTCCACCTTGTGAATGCCCAGAAATAAATGATGCTTGTGTATCTGACGAAAAAACAGCGGAAACTAGTGAGAAAAATAGTTCAAGTAATAAAACAGAAAATAGTAGTTCTAGTAAAAGTACTTCTAGCAAAATATCAATCAATACAGCGTCTTTAGAAGAACTACAGACTTTAGATGGTATAGGGGAAACTAAGGCTAAAGCTATTATTGGGTATAGAGAGACTAATGGGGCTTTTAAAGATATTGAAGAGATTAAAAATGTTTCAGGAATAGGCGATTCAACATATGAAAAAATCAAAGACGATATCACTATCTAAGTTTATTGTTTTTCTTTTTTTTCTAAGCATCATTTATACGGCTTATTTTATTTGTGAAGAACCAGAAAGTATTTACAATGAAGATACAAAAGAAGTAGTAGGGGTAATTACGCAAATTGATAAAATTGAAAATGGTTATAAACTGGTAGTTGCTGGTGAAGAGAAGATAATCGTTTATTATTATGGCGATTTTAAAGGTAAACTTGGGTACAAGATAAAAATTAGTGGCGAGCTTTCACGACCTAATAAAAATACGGTTTTTAATCTTTTTAATTACCGTGATTATTTAAAAAGTACAAAAATATATTGGCAGATGCAAGCAAAAGATATAACTGTTCTTGATAAAAATGAAGGTATTTATTTTATTAAAAATAGTTTGCTTGATTATATTAATCAGTTTGATAGCTATAAATATTTAAAAGCTTTTATCTTAGGGATAGATGATGATATAAGCAATCAGGTATATGAAAGTTATCAAATTAATGGTATTAGCCATTTATTAGCTATTTCTGGTTCGCAAATTACGCTCTTATCATTGGTTTTGCTTTTTATTTTAAATTTAGTTTTTAAAAATAAAAAATTTAATTATTTAATAGTTATTATATTATTACTTTTTTACATGTTTTTAACCGGCTTTTTACCACCAATAGTTCGGGCAACTTTATTATTTGTTATTTTAACTATTAGAGATTTGTTAAAACTAAGTATCAAAACAATTTATCTTTTACTTTTAATAGCGGTCTTTTATTTATTTTATAATGCTTTTATTATTATGAATGTTGGCTTTTTATTTTCTTTTATTATTTGTTTTTATTTAATTTTGTTTGGTGACTATATAAAAAAAGTAAAAAACTATATCTTTAAAACCTTTGTTATTTCGTTAATAGCTTTTTTAGGAAGTATACCAATATTAATATACAATTTCCATTATATAAACTTACTTTCACCATTTATTAATTTAATATTTGTACCTTTAGTGACTTTTTTAGTTTATCCTTTATCATTAATTGTTATGATAATAAGACCTTTAGATGAATTTTTGCTTACTATTTGTAATTTTATGGAAAACATATCTTTATATATAAGTAATTTTGATAAATATATACTTATTTTAAGACATATTAATGTTTATATTATTATTTTTTATTATTCGTTTATTACTTTGGTTATTTATCAAATGAGTAAACGAAAATATTTATTTTTTTTACTTTTTATTGGTATTTTGTTTTTTCATGCGAATATCAATTATTTCAATACAAAAACTTATCTAACGATGATTGATGTTGGACAAGGGGATTGTTTTCTTCTTGTTTTACCACATAATAAAGGAAATATTTTGATTGATACAGGTGGCGAAATTTCTTTTTCTGGGGAACCTTATGATTTAAGTGATAACGTTATTTTACCTTATTTAAGAAGTGAAGGGATTAGTAAATTAGATTATTTAATAATTACGCATGGAGATTTTGATCATGTTGGTATGGCTAGTAATATTATTGAGAATTTCTCCGTTAGTAATATTTTTCTTAATTCTGGCGCAAATAATACTTTAGAAAAAAAAATTATTAATAAAGCTTCTAAAAAAAATATCAATATTAAAAACATTCATAATTATACTTTAAAAATTGATGAATATAAGTTTAATATTATGTCTTTGAATGATAAAGACGATGAAAATGCTGATAGTTTAATTATATATACTAAAATAAATGGTTATAAAATGTTAATGATGGGTGATGCAGGCTTAGAAAATGAAGAATATATATTAAATAAATTTAGTATTGGTAATGTTGATATATTAAAGGTCGGTCATCATGGCAGTAAAACAAGTTCCAGTAAAGAATTTATTAATAATATTAATCCAAAATATTCTCTTATTTCAGTGGGTAAAAACAATATGTATGGTCATCCAAATAAAGAAGTACTAGATACTTTAAATAATTCAATTATTTACCGAACTGATATTGATGGAAGTATAAAGTTTAAGTTTGGAAATAAATTAGAAATAAATAGCTGTCCGCCATAGAGAGGAAGTGATGTATATTAATTATTATAATGAGATAAAAGAAATTTTAGTAAAGAATGAAGTATATAAAAGAGTAAAAGATTATTCAAAAAATAAAAGCGATTTAAATAGCTATTATGAAGTGGGAAGATTAATAGTAGAGGCTCAGGGCGGAGAGAGAAGAGCTAAGTATGGGAATAGATTAATTAAAGAATATTCGGAAAAGTTGACTAAGGAATTAGGCAAGGGATATGGCTATAGAAACTTATTTTTGATGCGAAAGTTTTATATAAAATTTTCAAAAGTGCAGGCATTGCCTGCACAATTAAGCTGGAGTCATATCTGTGAGCTATTACCTTTAAATGATATAAATAAAATTCAATATTATATTCATATTTCAGTTGTACATAATCTTACTTACCGTGAATTACGCACAAGAATAAAATCAAAAGAATATGAAAGGATAGGATATAAGGAAGAATTAGAAGAGCCTAAGATAAATACA
>CALVRP010000038.1 GCA_944358665.1 uncultured Bacilli bacterium | reverse complement strand
TATTAGATGTTGTAGTTATATAAATTATATATTCACCTTTAGGAATATCAGACAAGTCAATATTCGCATCATACCAAGCTCTAGTTTTATCTAAACCATCATCTTCAGGTAAAACAGCGGTATAATCGCCATTAGTAATACTTCCTAAATCTTTAGTATATGTTTCGAATGTTTCTTTATTTTCAAATATTATTTTTCTACTAATATTGTTTCCTGATGATAAATCAGCACCATATGAATATGATAAGCCCTTTAAATGTAAAGTATTATCTTCATTAAATTCAAATTTTGTATATTTATCATATTGATTATAATATGATGAAGCTTCTTTTTCGGCAAGCATCTCATCACGAACAATTAATTCAACTGGGCTACCATCATAACTATAATTACTTCTTATAACAACATTTTTACTGCCAGAATAACTACTATCTTGAGTTTTATATAATTTATTACTAATAATATTTTCTGAATAATAATCTTCAGTAGATGACTTAATAGTCATTGTATAATTACCTTGTGGTAAATCATCCAAATCAATGTTTATTTTAAACCAAGAATAAGTATAATCTTTACCATCTAAACTATAAATAGTTTTTGTCATTTCACTAGTATCAGTAATTCTTGTGGCTTCCTGCTCATAAGTTTGACCAGTATCGATATTCTTTAAGATTAAAGTATATTTAATATCAGTATCTAATGTATTATCGATTCCTTGTATGGTGTTATAACCTTTTAATTGTAAATTACCGTCAACATCCTTTAGATAATCCATGTAGAATAGGCCTTCGCCTTCTTCAACAACCTTTTCAGCTACAGTAACAGTAATTTCTTTAGTTGTTGTTTGTCCGGCTGTATCAGTTACTGAATATTCTACTTTATAATCACCAATTGTATCTGTTTTTACTTCATTTTTCGTAACTTCAATACTATCAGTTAAATCACCATCTTCATTATCAGTTGCCGTAACACCATCCTTAGGATCAAAATCACTATTTAAATAAATTGTTTTATCTAAAGCATTAATTTCTGGCTTTTCATTATCAATAACAGTAATGGTTATTGTTTTAGTTATTTCTTTACCATCTTCGGTGGTTATTTTATAAGTAACTTCATACTTTCCTTTTTCGTTGGTGTCGACATCACTTTCATAAGTAACCTGTTCAGTTATATCATTGTCATCGCCATCAGTCGCTGTTACACCTTCCATTGGATCAAAATCAGTATATTGAGCGACTTCTCTATCGCTTGCATTAATAATCGGATCATTTTCACCTTCAACAGTAATGGTAACTGTTTTAGTTGCTGAAAAGTTACTACTGTCAGTCACCTTATAAGTAACTTCATATTCACCCTTTTCACTAGTATTAACTTCACCATCATAAGTAATTTCACTAGTTAAAGTACCGTCTTCCGTATCAGTGGCACTAACACCATCCATATAATCAAAATCATCATTTAATGCAATTGTTTTATCGCTAGCACTGATAACTGGCTGACTATTAGTAATGTTAAAATCACTTACTTTAACATAACCATATTGATAATTATTACTATCAGTATATATTTTATAAAAGTCCCCTTCCCGATCAATAACATTTACCGGAACATTGTAAACTTCAAAACTAGCATTACTATTACGCATTGTATATATTGGCGTTTTAGTACTAGCGTCTTTATAAACAACAATATTAGCTTTACCAAATTTACTAACAGCTATAGTGTTTGATTTATAGTCTTTCATCCCATTAGTATTTTTATCAGTTATATAAGCATTAGCTGCCGCTTTTTCTCCAGAAAGTGGATCTGATGCGTATTTAACCGCTCTACCGCTTCCTTTGGTACCTTGATGAGAACCAAAATAATATGAAGCCCCAGCTGTCGCATAACTACCTAAATAATTTTTTGCATAATCAATAATAGAATCTTTAATACTAGCATATGATCTAGCACAGTCAAATGGGCATGAATCATAAGCCCCATAACCAAATAAATTATTTTTTTCAAGGGCTAGCTTACTAGTACCACTCGCACTTTCGGTTTTAGCTAAAGAAAACATCGATAAAGCATTAACCCCATACATTTCTTCTACTTCTTTAAAAACTTTACCAGAACCATACATTTTAGAACTTTTATTTGTTATTTGTTTATCTAAATCAGCAGCTGTAGCTTTAGTAACCGTTTTAGCTGGGACATATAAATAATATGGATAATTAGGATTATCTTTATTTAAGGCGTTTTTATAAGTATTACTGCGATAATCATCAAGCATTGAAGTTAAACTAGTATATAAGTAAATTCCTCCATCGAAACTATAATAATGCGTGCCAACACTTAAATATGTTGGGCTTGGACCTAAATTAGTAAAATAATCTGATTCTGCTGTACCGGTATGATAAGCAAACCGATGCAGTAAATTACCATTATCATAGCGATAATAATATGTATTTAAACTATTGCCCGTAGTTTCTTTAAGCCACTCAGGATCACCAGCAACCCAGCCATCTTTATCATTATAAGAAATTTTATACCAAGTATAACCACCTGATATTTGTTTACTAGTATATGCAAATAAGCAACCCTTACAAGTAATAGCACCAATACTAGAATAACCAGTCCCTGGACCTGAACGGAAATTTAAACCACTTGCATTTAATTCGATCATATTAGCTGAATATAAAGAAATTGGCGTAATCGTTCCCGCACTAGCCGTTATCCACCCTTTAAATCCGTTAACCATTATTTGTACCATATTTTTACTCTCATTATAATCAATAAAAGCTGTATCTAACATACTAGAAGGATTAATATAAGTATAAGCACTACTATCATTTATATCTTGGTAAACATTAAAAGTTCCTGTTGAAGGCTTTAATTTAAAAATCGCATATTTTGAATTAATAACTTTGCCATTTTTATAAACCGTTGCTACACTAGTACTAGTAGAATTCTGTTTATTCATTACATTTACCGCTTCTGCATATGAAGAATAAGTACCAACTGTTTTATTACCTGAAGTACCAGAAACCATTACCACAGAATAAGCCCCTGCCGCCTCAACTTTAAACTCTGGTAAAAAAGGCCCGAAAAAAGAAAATAATAGTAATAAACACATTAAAATATTAACACTTTTTTTCATACTAGCCACCTTCTATTTTATTACTTTAATTATAACAAAAACATAAATAAAAGACAATAAAAGACAAAAATCGCTAATAAAAAAATGTCAAAAGATGACAAGTAAATTTATTTACTTAAACCGTTAAAAGTGTTATAATAAATAAACATTTTGAGGTGGAAATATGAAGAAAGAAAAAAATATATTAAAATTATTTAAAGAAAGTTTAAAAAACAAAAGAACATGGATCCCAAATTTACTAACAACCTCTCGTTTATTAGGTACTTTTATAATACCACCTTTATTTTTTAGCGGTAATTATCTTGGTACCGCTGCAGCTATTGCCTTTTTCTCGGCTACCGATTTCTTTGATGGAAGAATTGCCCGTAAATTTAATGGTTTTAGTGAATTTGGAAAATTACTAGATCCAATTGTCGATAAAATTTTTGCCATAGGTCTTACTCTAGCTGTTTTGCCAAAAGTACCACTTTTAGCAATAAATTTAATTCCAGAAATTGCT
>CALVRP010000037.1 GCA_944358665.1 uncultured Bacilli bacterium | reverse complement strand
TTTCTTTTGACGATAATAAATTTCTAATAATCTTTGTTTTTCTCTTTTACTAAGCTGATTACCCCCAAACGCTAAATAAATTAAAATGCCTAAAACTGGGAAAATAAGTAAAATAACAATCCACGCTATTTTATAACCAGGATTAGAGTTGCCACCAATAATATAAAAAGCCATTAAAATACCTAAAATTTCCGTAATCACATAATAATAAATATAGTAATCAAAATTTATAGTAACCGATAAAATTAATAGTAATTGTATGGCAATTAAAAAGCCAACAATAAACGCTCTATGCGTAATAATATTTAAAAATCTTTTTAAAATGCTCATGTTTTCACTCCTATTATCATTATACCTTATTTTATTCTAATGTCAAAATAAAAAGAAGACTTATGAGTCTTCATCTTCATATTTTTCCGAAAGGGTTATTTTTACGGTTTGATCATTAACGAGTTCTCCAGCTTTAATACTTTGAGCAGTAACATAACCATAACCATCGATTTCATAATTATAACCTAATGCTTTCATTAAATAAATTACTTCACTTCTTGAATAACCAGTTAAATCTGGCATCTTACCTTGATCACCATTAGTAATTAAGAAGACTTTATCGTATGAGAGAACCTCGCTGCCTTTTTCTGGATACTGGCTAATTACTTTATCACCAGAACCAATAGTGACAACTTTAATTTTATCATTTTCAAGTTCAGCTTTAACTATTTCAGTTTTTTGATTAGTATAAGAATCTAAGGTAATTAATTTAACATCTTCACTATTATTATTTTCACTACTAAACATATTTCGGTATTTCGCAATATTTTTCATTAAATTATTAACCGCATCACTAACCGTTATTGATGAACCGACATTTGGTTGTTTAACCGCCGCATAAATAATAATTTCAGGATCATCCTTTGGATACATTCCGGCAAATGAATAGATATAGTTAGTATCACCAATTAAATAACCTCCGGATTTTTCATTATAAATTTGCGCCGTTCCAGTTTTGCCAATAACATCAAAACCGTCTATTTTATAGCGACGTCCTGAAGCCGCTGAATCATCACTATTAACAACATTATACATTAAGTCTTTTATTCTATTAACTGTTGCTTGACTAACAATTTGTTTGCTTTCTTCAACTTCTCTTTTATAAGTAGTTTTTCCCGTATTTGGATTAACTATTTTTTTAACAATATGTGGAGTTAACATTTTACCGTCATTAGCAATTATGGTTAAAGCTTGAAGATGCTGGATAGCCGTAGTATTAAGTCCTTGTCCAAAAGCAGCATTAGCAACTTCTACCGGATATTTGAAATCTAAATCTCCAGAAACTTCTCTAGCCAAATCTACACCAGTAAGCTCACCAAAACCATACTCTCTAAAACAAGCTTTTAAATCATCACGGGTAACAAATTTATCAATCATATTAACGACACCGACATTACTTGAATATTCATAACCTTTATCAAAGGTAATTGTTCCCCAACCAGTATTATTCCAGTCTCTAATTGTCGCATCAACTACTTCAATACTTCCTGATTTAAAGGTATCATCACCTTTATAAGTGCCTTTTTCAATCGCACACATATAAGTATAAGTTTTCATCGTTGAACCTGGTTCAAAAGCCACTGATACTAATGGATTTTCATAGCTTGAAATATCCCGGGTATTTGGATTAAATGAAGGTATTGATCCTGATGCTAAAATATCTCCAGTTTTGGCATCCAATACACCAATTATCGCCCACTCAGGATCAAAACGTTCGGCAATACCTGAAATTTCGGTTTCAACAAATCTTTGAATAGTTGAATCTAAAGTTAAATAAATATCACTACCATCTAAGGCATCAGTTCTTGTTTCTGCGGTATCTGGTATTTTATAACCAAAACGGTCTTGTTGATAAGAAAGATAACCATCAGTACCTTTTAACAAATCATCATACTTAGCTTCAATACCAAGTTCACCATCAATACTAGAAACAGTCTCCCCATTTACTTCTTTTTCATTAGTTTTCGCATAACCTAAAATGTAAGAAGCAAAATTACCGTTTGGATAATATCTTTTATAATCTTCAATAAAATCGATACCATCAAGTCCTAAATCCTCGATTTCTCCCTTTTTTAATTCGGTGATATTACGGCCAATATTACCAATTTCGACTTGATATTTTCCTTCATCTTTACCTTTTTGTAATCTTTCTTTAATATCATTTTCATCACCTTCTAAAGCCGTAGCTAAAGCTTTAGCGGTACTTTCAATATCTTTAACATAATTACCTTTTTTTCTTGAAGAGTCTAGATAAGCAATTAAAGTATATGAAGTAACATTTTGGGCAAGAATATTACCTGTTGCATCATAGATAGTTCCTCTTTTGGCCGTTAAAACTTTAGATACGGTATTACGATTAGACGCAAATTCTTTTAAATTGATACCGTTAACTGAAGGTGCCAGAGCAATATATAAATATCTAACAAATAAAATAATTATAAGCACGAAAAAAACAAAAAAGATAAATTGGGGGAATTTCCATGTTTTTCTTCTTTGTTTTTTCTTGTTCACTTATTTCACCTTCTTTATTCGTCTACGACAATTATATTATCATTATTATACGCCAATCCCATGTCTTTGACAACCTCGCTGACATTTTCAAAAGAAGTAAGTTCATTAACTTTCATTGTTAAGCTTTCATTAGTCTTTTCTTGAGCATCAATATTGTAATTAATTTCTTCAATACTCATTTTCATTTCACCAATGGAAGCGCCACAAAATATTTTTAAAGCAATAGTAAAGACTAAAGCACTAGCTCCATAAAAATAAAGTAATTTTTCTCCTTTAGTGATTTTTATTTTTCTTTTCTTTGTCTTAGCCATACTACCAGACCCTTTCTATTACTCTAAGTCTTGCACTACGTGAGCGCTTATTTTCTTCTACTTCTTCTTCACTTGGAACGATATTCGCAATTATTTTATATTTTGGTTTATATTCATCAGGAATAATTGGTAAAGATTTTAGTTCATGAGGAATATTACTAACTTCATTAAACTTTTGTTTACAGATACGATCCTCTAGAGAATGAAATGTAATTACAACTACTCTTCCACCAACATTTATTAAATCCAAAGCATCAGTTAAA
>CALVRP010000036.1 GCA_944358665.1 uncultured Bacilli bacterium | reverse complement strand
ATTTAACTAGTATGTCTGGTGTTAAAATGTGTATTAAACATATACCAATGCAATTTGGTGTTATTACTAAAATGATTAACAAAGAAATAGCCGATTTAAAAGTTCGTTATCAAGAAGAAAATGATGTAACCATGCAAGAGAGAATTCGTCAAGATTATGAATCATTGGAACAATTTATTAAGCAATTAGCAGCTAGTCAAGCTAAGATTTATGACTTTCAATTGCACATTATGATTACAGCTGATTCTGAAGATGAGCTCACAACAAAGAAGCTTCAAGTAAAAAATTACTTAGAGGCTATGGAAATGAGAGCAATTCCTCTTCGTTTCGAACAAGAACAAGTATTAAAATCAATGCTTCCAATTTTTGAAAAACAGGAAATTGAAGATCGAATTGGTACGCCAATTCCTTCGCCAACAATTGCTGCAATGTATCCGTTTATCTTTGACAGTATTAAAGATCCTGGTTTATCAACCCTTTTAGGTGTTGATTTCTCTGGTGGTGTAGTTTTATTTAATCAATTCTTATACCAAATAAGAAAAGAACATAATCGTAATAATGCTAATATGATTATTTTAGGTACATCAGGTTCTGGTAAATCAACGGCAGCTAAATTATTACTTAGAAGTCATATTAGAAATGATAATCAAATAGTTGTTATTGACCCAGAAGGCGAACTTGAAGATATGGTAAGACTTTATGGTGGAGATTATATTGAACTAGGTAAGGGTGGAGACTTTGGTATGATAAACCCCCTTGAAGTTATCATTGATGCAGATGAAGATGAAATTCGTCAAGGGTTAGGTTATGCAGTTTTGACAAGAACACTGCAAACCGTTAAAGCATTTATGAAATATTATGATCCGTCTATTACCGAAGATGTTCTTAATATATTTAGTGAAATGATTCAAGAGACTTATCGTCGTTTCGGTATTGGTTTTGACACTGACTTTACTAATTTTACTTCAGCAGATTATCCAACATTCAGAGATGTTTACGCAACTGTAAGAGGAAAAATAACCGCTATGCCAGAACAATCAAAAGAAAGAGATATTTTAGAACAACTAGAACTTAAAATAAGACCGCTTATTAAAGAATTAAAATATTATTTTGATGGTACAACAACTATATCTCCAAAAAGTAATTTCATTGTATTTAATATTAGAGAATTAATGAACGCTGATACAAATATTAGAAATGCTTTATTCTTTAATACCTTAAAATATTCATGGAGTTTAACTTTGAACCCTAATGTTAATACGGTTCTAATGGTTGATGAAGCTCACGTATTATTATCGGGTAATAATACTTTAGGTGCTGATTTCTTAGCCCAAGTTCAAAGACGTGCCAGAAAATATAATACTGGAACTATGATAATTACTCAGCAACCTACTGACTTTAGTGACCCGAGCGTTATAACTCAAGGTAAAGCAATATTTGATAATGCTTCATATTATTTAGTTATGGGGCTTAGAAAACAAGCGGTTACTGATTTGGCAAAATTAATTGACTTAAATGATAACGAAATGGAAAATATTAAAGGATTTAATCAAGGAGAGGCATTGTTTGTTTGTGGAAGTAAGAGAATGCAAATAAATATTGTTGCTACAGAACAAGAATTAGATTCATTTGGTAGCGGGGGCGGACTATAAAAAGTAAGTAGGTGATGTGATGGCTCTTCCAACTGTATTTTTAAAAGCTAAAGGGGCCTTAACTAAAGCAAAAAACGCTTATGGCGTGGCCAAAACTGCGAAATCAATAAAAGATGACTCTGAACAGGGAGAAAATGTTTTAAGTGGCTTAAAAAAAATGATTTTTTTGCCTGTATTTATATCTGGAGGAATATTTTTATTTATAATATTGATTTTTGTTACTTTATTAACTTATCCTTTTATAGTAGCTGGTGGTTTATTTCCTAATTCATCAGCTAACGCTAGTACTATAGCTACTGGCAATGCCGCTTCGGTGGTTGATTGTGCTAGAGAACAATTGGGTGACCCATATGTTTGGGCAGCGGAAGGACCGGACTCGTTTGATTGTTCAGGACTAGTAACATACTGCTATCGTGAAGCGCTTGGTGTTTCAATTCCGCATTATACTGGTTCTCAAATGACTGATTCACATTTTCAAACAGTATCATCGGTTGATGAACTTAGCGCTGGCGATATTATATTAAGAGGTGGTAACCCTCCAAGTCATGTTGGTATATATACAGGTAGTGGAACAGTTATTCATGCACCGCATACAGGAGACGTTGTTAAAGAAGTATCTTATGATCAGTTTGCTAGTAGTGGTGGTTTGACTTTTAGACATTACATAGGAGAATAAATAAATTAAAAAGTTTAATTTATTTTGATAAGTGAAGGTGAAATCATGAAAAAATTATTTTTGGTTATCTTTTTTATATTTATGGCTACTGGTTGTAGTGCAAATTATGATTTGATTATTAATGAAAATTCTATTGAAGAAAACGTTTCTATTACTATACCAAAATCAGTAACGGATAAAGCAACATTTCAAGAATCTATTTCTCATCCTAGGGTAGTATATTATGATGCTGGAACTTATTACAATATGAATCAAAATGAGGATAATAGTAATTATTATGTTAATTATTCTTATAGCCATGATATTAATAATTATAAAGATTCTAGTTTTTTAAGAACATGTTATAATTCAAGTGGTATTAATATAACTGATAATAAAATAGACATTTCTACCAGCAATGAATTTAAATGTATTAATATGGATGACGGATTTTATATGGATTCGGTAACAATAACTATAAAAACGGATTTAACCGTTTTAAATAGTAATGCCGATAACGTTAATGATAATACTTACACTTGGATAATTAATGAAAATAATTATCAAAACAAACCAATAATTTTGAGTATAGAAAAACCTGAAACAAATAATAATCAAGAAAATGTTATTAGTGCTGAAAATAATACTAATGATAATCACTTAGCAGATTCTGTAGTTAATGATTCACCATATGGTTTGTATGTGGTATTAATAGTTGTTATAGTATTAATAATTATAACGGTTTTATTTATAAAGCATAAAACTAATAAAGCAAATAAAATTTAAGTAAATTTATGTTCTTAAATGTATGAATGGTGGTGGTAATATTATTAAAAAAGTTCTAAGATTAATGGTAACTTCATTAATAATTTTTTGCATCCTATTCATAAATATCTTTCCAGTTAGTAGCGCTTTCATGGATGAGGAGAATAATCAGAATAAAAAAGAGCAACAATTGATAAAAAAAATAGAAATTATTCATGAGGCCTTTCCTAATCAAATAGATCCAGTTGCTTTATATGCAACCGTGTCTTATCGACCTTATTTTACTGGGTATGTTGATGAAGCCTATGATAAAAATTTTGATGCTGAACAATATGAAAATACATGGTCAGGATTTGATGACGCTTTTAATAATCTTTTAAGCCTTTTTCAAGCTGGAGTATCATCAATTACAATAGATGACCCTTCAAAAACTTATGATACTAGTATTGCTGAACAGATAACAACGCCAAAGTCAGTAGATTTACTTACTGCAGCAACGATTGTTATGCTTGATTCGAGTGGTTGGACAGGAACTTATAGTGATGAAAATTATCAAAAAGCGTTAGCCGGTGATAGTTTGGTTGGTTCTTTACTTTATGAAAGTGATGACCAATATGTACAAAAATTTATTGCTAGTATTTATAATGGTGCTTTCTGTGCCGCTGGAGCATTTGTTGATGTAGCAACGGGTGGTTTAGGTGTTGATTTTGCATTAACTGGCTTTGATGCTACTAAATTACAAGAATTTGAAGCTACTTCATTATTTTCTAATGCTACCGAAAGAGCTGGTAGATATTATACAATGACTAATATCTGCATGAATGGTTTTATTGGTGGAACTTACCCAGAAGCTCAAAATATCGAAGATGAAGAGTTGAATCAGGCAAAAAAAGATAAAATAGCTGAAGAAATCATTAATTACGCTGAAAGATTAAGAGAACTTTATGGTTCAGATGACTGTATATATCCAACTGGAACTGGTGATGCTACTAATTGGCGTCAATATAGTGGAAGCTGGGCTTCACTTACCTTAGGAAGTGGTGGAAAGACTGTTTCTGCTGCAGGATGTACATCAACTTCAATGGCATATTTAATACAGAAGTCAGGTACCTCTTTACTTTCTGGAAATTTTGATCCTAGTGTCTTTGTTCAAAATGCTAGTTATCAGTCGAGCAACTTAGTATGGAATAGTTGGCAAACTGTTGCTCCAAATTTTACTATGGATAAACAAAATATTTCCATCTCTAGTTATAATGCTAGTTCAGTGGCAAGTGTTATTGAAAATGAATTAAATACAGCGAGCAAGGGGATGTATCAAACTTTTGTTGTTATTCAAATGACAGGCCACTGGGTTGCTGTAGATCATGTAGAAAATGGAACAGTCTATGTTATGGACCCCGCTGCGGATGAAGGTGTTGGCTTGGTAACTTTAGATACTGCTTTAAATCGTGGAGGAAAGCATAGAAGCTTAATTTCGTACAATACCTTCTATGCAACTGATGTAGCATTTGGTAGTACAGGGCCTAGTGATAGTAGTGGGTCAAATAGTTCCAGTGCTAATTATTGTGGTGGAACTGCAGATTTAAATGCTTTCTTAGAATTTGTTGCTTACTTGGAAGGTGTATCTACTTGTAATTATCATGGACAAGGTGAAGGTACAGGGTATGATTCTTATAATCTAGGCGATGGAGCTGGTATGACCACAGCTTTTGGTATTACACAAAATTATAGTAAGGATGCTGCTTCACAAGTTGGTTACGCCAGTTTTAATGCCGATATAAGTTCTGGTTGTACTGATAAAACCTATATAGATCAGATGTTTCCTTTAATTATGCAAAGTTACATTGATTATGTAACACAAGACTTAGCTAGTGCTGGTTTAAATCAAGCACAAATATATACAATGGCTAGTGTTGTTTATAATACTGGGCAAGGTGGAAGTTATGTTGATATTGCTGATAAAATTAAAAACAATGGAGCCGATAGTTTTGAAGTATTCGATTGTATGAAAACCCTTGGATGTGGTTGGGGAAACTCAAGTTATAATGATGGACTAGTTTCTAGAAGGATGGCTGAATATGAAGCTTTTAAAACAGGAAACTTTAATGCGGAAAAGCCAAGTAAAGGTTATAGTTATTTTGCTAGTATAAATACAACTGACAAATGGCAAAATTATATGAATGAAAACTGGCCAACTAATAGATATGAATAATATTGAAATAACAAAAAAGGCATAAGCTTAAAAAATTAAGTTTATGCCTTTTCTTTAATCTTTATTTTTTACTAGGAAGAATTGATTTACTTCAGATTTATCTAAAACTTCTTTTAGTTCTTTGCCAAATGTTTTGCTTTCTGTTTGAATTCTATCGCAATGAAGAGGACAGTTTCCAGAATTATAAGTTACATCGCAGGAAAAATCTTCAGTTTTATAATTATAAGTAGCGGTTTGTGCAGCCATGCAGTTATTTTCATTTACACCGTTATAAATATAATTAACAGATATTGTATCATTTCCATTATATTTAAAACGATATTGTTCCCTATCTGTTTCGGCATTTATTTGAATATCTTTTGTAAACTTATTAATATTTGGAGTGTATAAATAAGTTATGTTTGTAACAGTGTCTCCATTAGTTTCTTTTTCGTCTTTACTCCAAACATTTTCACTTTCGGTAAAGCCTTCTTTTTCTAAATAATCTTCTAATTTGCCTTCATTAGATTTCTGCATAAAATAATTTAATATTAAGAATATGATGATACCAATTACTATGACGATTATTCCTATTTTAGCTAATTTAATAATTTTCTCGCTTTTATTTTCATCAACCATTTTATCACCATCCTAATTAAAATTATATCAATAGATGGAAATTTATGCAATAATAAAATGTTTTAATTGACTAGTTAAATAATTAAATATATAATAAAAATAGATAGGAGAGAGAGGATATGAAAGATAAAAAGTTTATTGTAGCTGTAGTTATTCTTGTAATTTTAGTAATATTAATTCTCGGGGGTATTTTCTTAGGTGATACCGCTAAAGAAATTAGTAATCAACAAGAAAGAGAATATTTAATTGTTGGTGATTATTTAATTTGGCAAAAACAGGGTGATGATTGGGAGCAGATAACAGAATTTAATGATAGTGTATTAAACCAAACTTATAACGTTTATGGTGATGATCAAATGTTTTCTGATGTTACTATACAAAAAACAGATAGTCAGTTATATTTCTTTGATCAAAATTATAAACAAGTAACGTTAGATAATTATAGAGCTGCCACTAGTCACTTTGACATTTCATTAGCGGATTATAATGTAGAAGATGCGACTAGTGAAGATGCTAGCATTATTGATGAGACGTTGTCAACTATAGATGATCCAGATACGAGCCTTTATCATACCGTTAAGTATTCATACGATTTTGACAATGATGGTGATATAGAAGCCATATATAATACTACTAATTATGTCTTTGATATTGTCTATTATGATATATATTCTTTACTTTATTATGTTGATGACGATTCAAATATTCAAATGATTGATAAAATTGAAGATAATCCAATTGAAATGGAAGAAATATTAAATTTAGATAATGATAATAATTATGAAATAATTATATCTGAAGGCGTTTTAAACTTGCCAACTCTTGATTCGTGTTATAAATTATATAAATTAGAAAACAATAAATGGGTAGAGAAAAAATCTTGTGAAAATAATTAATTATATATAAAAAAGTAATATGTTAAATATTCTTTTTTTATGTTATAATGATATTATGTAAAAAACTATTGTTTTTTTTGACAAATTAGTATATACTAAAAAGCAAAATTAACGAGGAGGCATTAGTTATGAAACTAAAGTTTAGAGCGGATAAAAAAGATTGGATTATGTTTGGTATATATGCAGTAGTACTTTTATATGTCGTTGCTATCGCTATACTAAACATTGCTCAGTTTGCTTTCGGTGATGTTGATCACTTATTTTATGGATTTAATCCAATTAAAGCGTTCACACCCGGTTATATTGGACTTACATTATTTGCTTATATCGTTGCTTTGGTTGCATCAATTATGAGTGTTTCTGATAAATTCTTTGATCGGGAAAAGGGATTTGGTTTTTCGATGGAGGCAAAGAAAGAAACTGGTTATTCTAAGTGGGAAGACGAAAAGAAAATGAAAGAAGAATTAACTAAAGTTAACCCTCGAGATGAAAAAGTTGATGCAGCTGGAATTCCCCTTATTAATGATGGTAAAAATATTTGGGTTGATGATGGTGAGTATCATAATATTGTTATTGGTTCAACCGGTTCAGGTAAAACTGAAATGACAGTACAACCAATGGTAAAATTACTTGCTAAAAAGGGCGAGTCAATGATTATTACCGATCCTAAGGGTGAAATATATGAAAAAAACGGAAGAGAATTAGAGGAAAAAGGTTATAATGTTGTTCTTTTAAACTTCCGTGACCCGCAAAAAGGGAGTGGTTGGAATCCATTAACCTTACCATATGAACTTTATAAAAATGGTAACAAAGATAAAGCTAATGAACTAATTGATGACCTTGCGGCTAATATCCTTTATGATGAAGCGGCTCAAAATCAAGATCCATTCTGGGAAAAGACATCAGCCGATTATTTTTCTGGTCTTACTTTAGCTTTATTTGAAGATGCAAACGAAGACGAAATTAACTTAAATAGTGTCAATATGTTTACAACAGTTGGTGAAGAAAAAAGTGGCCCAACAACTTATGTAAATCAATATTTTAATATGAAAGACCATAATTCTCCAGCCTATACTAGCGCATCTTCAACTTTAATTGCCCCTAATGAGACTAAAGGAAGTATTTTATCGGTATTTAAACAAAA